>LJUD01000015.1 GCA_001304035.1 bacterium SM23_31
AAAAGTCGGCTGGAAAAGGTCATACGCATACGATCTGGCGTTTGAAATCTTTTATAATGACAGAAGAATCAAAAATTATGGTATTCTGATCGACACCGGGCTCAGCATGGGTGGACAGCCTGAAGGTATGTGGCTCTACGATTACAACAACGTTCTGGATGTCAACGAATACCGTGGTATAGTGAATTGGAATCCCTTCAGCAAACTCAATGCCTGGGGCGCAATAAGTTACATGGATTATACCGTAAAAAAGAGTAAATTTGCAGAACACGTGCCGTACCTACCAAATTTTACGTTCGATTTTTCACTCAATTTTATGCCGGGTCATGATTTTCAATTTATTATTGATGGACAGTATATCGGTAAGAGGTATATTGCTCCTTTTATTCTTCCCGGGGTGAATAATAAATTAAAAGACTACTTTTTAAGCAATCTGACAATCAGTAAACAGTGGAATCGGAAACTCGGAAGTTACATGTATATATCCAATATTTTTAATGAAAAGTATCAAATGTGGAATAACTATTTAGCTCCCGACTTAACCGGTGGTGCGGGATTACGGTACTTCTGGTAAAGCTCAGTGTTCTAAAAAGTGATTTTTGCCAAAGTTTTGGTTCATATAAAAAAAATCGTTAAATATTGATAATTACAAATTATTTTGATTTTAAATTGAGAAAATTTTATTATATTTATGTAATTTTGATTTATCCGAGTTTTTGTTTGCATTAAGTATAAAATAATCGTCTGCCGGAGGCGGATCTGCCTCCGGCGGAATAGACTCATTGGAAAGTAATTATCAGCCATAGGCAGATCCGCCTCTGGCGGAAGGGAGGTGGAATGGAACTTTTAGTTAACCTTTTAGAAATTATTGCAAAAGGCGGATGGTTAATGGTTCCGATATTTTTGTGTTCCGTTGTTGCGGCTGCAATCATTATCGAACGATGGATAGTGTTAAGCAAATCTAAAACCAATACCCGTCATTTAATGATGAAAATAAAATCACTCATGATAAAAGGCGACCGGAATGAAGCAATTACCTTATGTGAAAAAACTCCTGGACCGGCTGCAAAAGTGTTAAAAAAGGGGCTGCTCCGAGCCCACCGGGAAAAAGATGAAATTCAAGGGGCAATTGAATCAGCCGGAAAGGAGGAGATATTTCATCTTGAACGGCATATGGGGGTGCTCGCAACAATTGCCGGCATTGCTCCGCTTATCGGATTTCTGGGTACCGTAACGGGAATGATCGCAGCGTTTATGGAAATCCAGCGTTTAGAAGGCAGTGTCAATGCTGCCGTCCTCGCCGGAGGTATATGGCAAGCGCTTATAACAACGGCAGCAGGTCTAATTGTCGGTATTACTACGTTTATTTTCTATAATTATCTCGTAACAAGAGTACAACGTTTTGTCTTTGAAATAGAAAGTAGTTCTAATGATCTGATGGACCTGCTTATTGAAGAGAAACTTACCGAAAATGCTTATAAGAGGGAGGTATTATGAAATTGCAAACGGAACGCAAACTTTTAGATACATTTTCATTCTCTTCCTTAACCGATATAGTACTCCTCCTGCTTATATTTTTCCTCTTATCGTCTTCTTTTATAATTCAACCGGGGATTAGGGTCAAACTGCCTAAAGCAGAAGCATCTGAGGAAGTACTTGAAAAGAGTATCACAGTCACTATTGCAAAAAATAAATTATATTATCTAAATGATACTCAGGTTTCCATAACGGAATTGGGCGCCAGGCTGAATTCTCTTATGAAGGAAAATCCGAGTGAGGTTGTTATAATAAAAGCCGATGAAGAGGAACCGGTCAGCCGCCTGGTTGAAGTTATGGATATCTGTAAAAAAGTCGGAATAGATAAAATTTCCATAGCAACGGAGCCCGTAAATGGATAATTTATATGAAACAAAAAAATACAGCACAATAGGATGGATATTATCGGTAATTTTGCACGTAGGTCTTTGCATCTTATTTCTCTTTATTACTGTGGATATGACACCGAGAGCATCCGAATTTGTGGAAGTAACCATTTCTTCACAGGAAGCTGCTACAGAAATCCCGAATATCACGCCGGAGCTCACACAACCGCCTCCAACACCGTCGACACAAGGCAGTGCTCAAGAACAAAAGACACGTGTTGTCGATATACCCAAAAGGGTTACGTTAAATACGGAAAAAGACAAAATTCCGGTTGATGTTAAAGATAAGTTGCTGGCTCAAGAATCTGCCCAGCGTCTTGCAGCGCAAATCGACCCTTTGAAGGGGATAAGCAAGGAATCGCAGACATTAAAAGAGAATCCCCTTGCCGGCGAGCGGCGGCTGCCCGGTACACGAACAATCGAGACCGATAAAAAGATGGTCACCAAACCCCCAACGGAAAATGTTGCCGGGGAGATAAAGATTGATAAACCCTATGAAATACTTTGGGAAGGCGGTACACGGGAATTGATTAATGAAACGCTCCCGGAATTCCCAGCTAATGTTCAAAAAGAGGTAGTGCTCAAGTTTAAGATCGAAGTGTTGCCAAACGGTATGGTTAGAGAAGTTATTCCTCTGAGTAAAGGAGATGCAAGATTGGAGTCCGTTACAAAACAAGTTCTTAAACTGTGGATTTTCAATCCTCTGGAAAAAAGTGCACCTCAGGAAAGCCAATTTGGTGTAATTTCGTTCAGGTTTATATTAAAATAAAGTTTAGATTCATTTATGCCGTTCGTATTTTTTTTTAAGCCGTGATTTGTATGAAATATCACTGCTATTTCTGCCTGATTAAATTATATGATAACCTTAGAATTTTTTAAAAAATTTATTGTATGTATTGTTTGTATTATTCCTTTTGCCGCCATTTCACAATCTCAGAATAGTAACGATCTCACCGACATAAAAAATACTGTTATCTCCGAAGCACTTGAACTGGTATATTCTGCACAGTATGAAGAAGCTGTTGAACACTTTCGCAAATTAAATGAGATTGACCCTGAAAGTGCAGAAGGGATTTTTTTTGAGGCATTTGTCTTAGAATTAATTATGGACATTTACAGGTCTCAGGCTTTTGATGACAGTTTAAACGCTGTATTAGAAAAAGCAATTTCAAAGGGGGAAGAGACGCTTAAAAAGAACCCGTCAGCCCGAAATTTCATGTTCCTCGGCGGTGCGTATGGTGTCAGGGGCGTTCGTAAAGGCATACTCGGTTCCTGGTGGGGCGCTGCCAGGGATGGAATGAAAGCCAATTCAAACCTGCAAAAAGCTATTTCAATAGACACCACGTTGTATGATTGTTACTACGGTATCGGCTCATACAATTACTGGAAAACAAAAAAACTCAAAAGATTCTTTGGATTCTTTATTCCTGATAACAGGGAAAAAGGAATAAATGAACTCTACTTGTCTATTGAAAAAGGTGTTTTTGCAAAAACACCCGGCAGGATGGCGCTATTCAGGATTTATATAGAAGAAAAACGATATGATGATGTGTTTAAATTAGCGGACATCGTTTTGAAGGAAAATCCAAACCATATTTTCCCCCGGTGGTATCTCGGTGTCGCCTTTGTCAATACACAACAATGGGAAAAAGCGCTGGATAATTATAAAATCATTCTTGATTTTCTCCCGAAAATTGAATTTCATGGTACGGAAGCATTAATTGAAGCATGGTATTATCAAGCCCTCAGCTACTACAATCTCGGTCAAAAGCAAAAGGCTCAAGAGCTTCTTGAAAAAATTCCTCCATATGAAGAGACAGTCAATCAGAATCTTTTCTATTATGATGATTATATCAAAGAAAGTAAAAAATTGTTGAAGAAATTATCCCGCTGAGCGGGATGGTTTCAGCATCCATCATAGTAAATCTGCGTCAAATTATTGTCATATTCTCACTTAAAACAACTCGTTCAAAATTATGAGCAATAGTCCACGAATTACCGGCGTATTTCGTGATTATTTAATGGAGCGGTTAATATGATTCCTATAAAACAAGCAGCTTTAGATTGGCTTATGGAAGAAGATAATCCTCCGGTGCGGTATTTGACAATAAAGCATTTGGTCAAAGTACCTGATTCCCATGTACCCCGATTACTCGGGGCGAAGAATGACATAATGAACTATCATCCTGTTAATGTGATTCTTGATAACCGCTCTTTCTTTTTGCCGGGGCCTTATCAAAGATATCATCCCTATAAAAAGTATCAAGGATTATACTGGCAAATTATTTTTCTTGGTGATTTTCTTGCCGATGCAGACGATGAGCGTGTCCGTGAGTGCTGTGAGGCGGTGCTTAAGCTTCAGCAGGATAACGGGGGATATCAAGCAGTCCCGCCGTGGCGGGATAAAGAAGGGATTGTCTGTCTTTGTGGAAACGTTTTACGCGGTCTCAATACAATGGGGTACGCTGAACACCCGAACGTCAAAAAAGGGTTTGACTATATTGCACAGCGAATAATAAGAAATAACGGTGTTCCGTGCCCTGTAATGGAATATTCGATTTATGATACATGCTATATGACCGTTCCGCGCACATTAAGAGCGTTTGCTTCGGTACCTGAAAACTTGAGAACAAATTTTATGCGCAAAGCCATGCGCATCTTAATTGAAAAGGAATACGCCAACCACATTTTTAAATATGTAATTTCAAATGCGCGTCAATATCACGATGCATATATGGCATACACCAAAAGTAAAGGTACAAAAACAACTCCTGAAGAAAGAAAAAAATTTAATCAGGATTTTCGCTCTAATAATCCCGGCAAGCCGGGACAGGAAAAAATTGGTTGGAAGCGGTTTGCATTCCCATTACATTATAATACAAACCTGTTGGAAGCCGTTGTAGCGTTAATTGAAGCGGGAGATATCAGGAAAGATGAACTATCCGAGGCTGTGCAGATTATTCTGAATAAAAAGAAGGAAGGCGACCGCTGGCTTATGGACGAAAGCCTTAATGGAAAAATGTATGTCGATATAGAGAAAAAAGGAAAACCGAGTAAATGGATAACGTTTTATGCACTCTATGTTTTAAACACAATTGAAGGAATCGTTTTTTAGGATAAAAATTAATCAAATTAAATATTTAATCTTGAAAAAGATAAAAAATTAAACGCAAAGTCCACAAAGGGAACATAAAAACTATAAAAAGAATAAGAATTTTTTACGGTCTCTGCGTCCTTTGCAGTTAAAAATCTAATAATCACAGTATGTTTACACATTTAATCGGTCAGGAGAAAATAAAGCATTATTTTACCCGGGTGATAGAATCGGGAAAAATGCCGCACAGCTTCCTGTTATATGGTCCCGAAGGTACCGGTAAAACCGCCGCAGCATTGGAATTAGCGCAAATTGTCACCTGCCACGATCCTGACCGGCGTCCCTGCGGTGAATGCGTCAGCTGCGCCAAATTCAGGAAAATGGAACACCCGGATGTATTATTATTTTTTCCTGTACCCGGGGTAATGAAGCCGGAGGAGATCCAGCAAATACGGGGTGAGATAGCCTGCAATCCTTACAGGAAAATAGAATTACACAGAAACGCATCTTTACATATCGATATGGTTCGGGCAATAAAGAAGCATCTGCGGCTTCGGTCATATCAGGGTCATGGAAGAGCCGTTATTTTGCTTGGCTGTGAAACATTAAATTTAGACACGGGAAATGCGCTTTTAAAGCTCCTTGAAGAGCCTCCGGATGATGTTTCGTTTGTGTTAACAACTACCGTATTGGATGATGTGCTTCCTACAATCAGAAGCCGCTGCCAGTTACTGCACCTGTCATATTTATCCACCGATACTATTGCGGAAGCTCTTCGGGCTCATGAGAATATTCCGGAAAAGGAGTCTCGCTATTTCGCTTTACTATCCGGAGGCAGTTATGCCAGAGCGCTCGAGTTTTTACAGGATGATTTTATTGATAAAAAGACATGCTGTTCGAAAATACTCGAATATTGTGCCGTTAAACCTATGGAAGAGATAATCGCCCTGGAGGAAGAGCTTGCAGATAAATACAATGTTAATGAGATTAAGTCTATTCTCGAATTACTTATCGCAATGTTAAAACGTAACTATGAGTCAGCAATTGCATATCCCGATAACCAGCCCGACATGGATTCGCTTATGGATCTCCCTCAATCGGTTGTAAAAACCGACACCGCAACAATCGAAAAGGTTGTGGGTGATATCGAAAAATCTGTTGATTTACTAAACAAAAATGTTTATCTTAATACGATTTTGCTAATATTATTTTTTAAGCTCGGTGGAAGTTTAGGCAATGAGCAATTACGTTGAAGTTGGATTTAAAGCAAACCGGCGTGATATATATACCAATCCAGAGGAATATCCGTTAAAAGTAAACGATTATGTCATCCTGCGGGCAGATAAAGGGATTGATATTGGATGCGTTTATCGTCTTTTAAATGATTATACGCCGTGTGAAAAAACCGATACGATAAACGACGTACTTCGTAAGGCTTCTAAGGATGATTTGATGCAGATGGAAGAAAATCGGAAGAAGGAGGTGGCAGCAAAACCAATTGCAAAAGATTTATTTAAGAAACACGAATTGAATATGAAGCTTACAGAAGTTGAGTACCAGCTTGATGCAAATAAAATTACTTTTTATTTTACCGCTGATGAGCGTGTTGATTTCAGGGAGTTAGTAAAAGATTTAGCCCAGCAATTTAAAGCCAGGATAGAGCTCAGGCAGATTAGTTCTCGCGAGGCGGCACGAAAATTGGGCGGCTGCGGAAAATGCGGACTGCCGTTATGCTGCACAACCTGCATAGTCAAAGAATTTATGCCGATTTCGACACAGTGTGCAAAAGAACAGATGCTTTCTACCAATCCTTCTAAATTGACCGGAATATGTGAAAGGCTGCGCTGTTGTCTCCGCTTTGAATTGCCGATATATGTGGAGGCTCTCAAAAAATATCCTCAATTAGATTCAATTATAAAAACTCCTGCTGGAAATGCACGAATAGAAAAAATCGACATATTTAAAGAAATTGTACATCTTCGTTATGACAATGAAATTACTGAGTCTCTCCCGTATAAGGATGTTCAATTATTATTAGCGAATTAATAACATCGAAAGATGTGCTCATAGAGTGCTATGCATTAATAACAGCGGTATGTTATAGTAACTAAAAGCCGGGCTAATTCGTTCGGCTTTTATTTTGATTTAATATAATAAAAAGCAATGTCTGATAAAATCCGAAAACATAAAAAAATTATTGTAACGAGTGCATTACCTTATGCTAATGGACCGATCCATTTGGGGCATATAGCCGGTGCATATCTTCCCGCCGATATTTTTGTTCGGTACCACCGGCTCATGGGAAATGATATAGTATATATATGTGGGTCGGATGAGCATGGAGTGCCTATAACACTCCGAGCCGAAGTTGAAGGAATTACCCCCCAGGAAGTGGTAGATAAATATCATGAGATGAATAAGAAAAGTTTTTATAGATTTGGCATAAGCTTTGATAATTTTTCAAGAACTTCACTTCCGATTCACTACGAAACTTCACAGGATTTTTTTCTTGATATATATAAAAAAGGTATTTTAAAAACAAAAACCGAAACGCATTTTTTTTGTTCGAATTGTAATAGGTTTTTAGCAGACCGTTTTGTTGAAGGCAAATGCCCTAATTGCGGCAGTGTCGGCGCCCGCGGTGACCAGTGTGAAAACTGCGGTACTTGGCTTGATCCGGCAAAGCTGATTGAACCACACTGTAAAATCTGCGGTTCCGTACCCGTAGCTAAGGAAACGATGCACTGGTATATTCCACTGAGTAATTTTCAAAAGCAATTGGAAGACTGGATTCTTCCGAAAAAAGGCTGGAAAGACAATGTTGTAAATTTCTGCAAAGGCTGGTTTGAGCAGGGGCTGGAAGATAGAGCAGTAACCCGCGACCTGTATTGGGGCATTCCTGTCCCCCTTGAGGGCTCAGAAGGAAAAGTCCTATATGTCTGGTTCGATGCACCGATAGGGTATATCTCATCCACTAAAGAATGGGCGCAAAATCAAGGGAATCCTGAATTGTGGAAAGAGTACTGGTGCAATCCTGAGACAAAATTATACCATTTTATAGGTAAGGATAATATCGTATTTCATGCCATATTTTTCCCTGTCATTCTGATGGCTTACGGTGGATATAATTTACCCGAGAATGTTATTGCGAATGAATTTTTAACATTAGAGTCCCGTAAAATTTCCACCAGCCAGGACTATGCAGTATGGTTGAATGATTATCTAAATATGTTTCCTCCCGACTCTTTGCGTTATTGTTTAGCATCCATTTCACCTGAAACAAAAGATGCGGATTTTTCATGGCATGATTTTCAATCACGTAATAATAATGAATTAGCGGATATACTCGGAAATTTTATTAACCGCACACTTGTTTTTATTGATAAATACTTCGAGGCAAAAATACCCGAACCGCACAATCTTTCTCAACAAGACATTGAAATAATACGTGAAGTTGAAAATCAACTGGATGTGCTTGCAAATAACATCGAAACATTCCAAATCAAAGCAGGCGTTAATACACTTATGGATATCGCACGTAAGGCTAATAAATATTTTAACGACAGTGAACCATGGGTAACCTTGAAACATGACAGGGTAAAATGTGCGAGTACGTTATATATTTGTTCCCAAATCATTAAAACTCTTGCGCTTGGAATGTCGCCGTATTTGCCTTTTACTATGGAAAAAGTGATTCATTTTCTTGATATAAAAGAAGAATTTGAAACGAAAAACTGGGAGGAAATAAAAAATACACCTCTTCTTCCCGGTAAGACAATTAATAAACCGGATATTTTATTTTATAAGATTGAGGATGAGGTTATTCAGAATGAGGTTGATAAGCTTGAATCGATAGTCAACAAGACTGATGACAGCGATAAGCGGGCGCAATCACTAAAAGAGGTGAATAAATTGGAAGAAATTACAATTGAAGATTTTCGTAAACTTGACTTGCGTATTGCGGAAGTAAAAAGTATTTCCCGTGTACCGAAGACTGATAAACTGTATCGGTTAGAAGTTGATGACGGCGACGATATCCGTTCCATTATTACCGGTCTGGCGGATTATTATGAACCGGAAGAGCTGAACGGTAAATCGATTGTCCTGCTTGCCAATTTAAAGCCGGCGAAAATTCGGGGAGAATTCTCTAACGGGATGTTATTAGCAGCTGAAAAAGACGGGAAATTAGCACTGTTAACTACGGACAATTTTATGGAGCCGGGCAGTAAAATTACATAGTTCCGTCCGCCGGAGGCGGATCTTTAGATTCGATATCAATGAAAATTAAAGTTGCCATTGCTCAATTACAGTCCGAATATTGTAACCTGAAAGAAAATGTGAGGAAACACACCGAGTGGATTAACCGTGCAAAAGAAAAAGATGTTCGGCTTGTTGTGTTTCCGGAATTGAGCCTTACAGGATATTATCTTAGAGAAGCGGTAAGTGAAGTTGCATTATACGTTAGTGACCCGTACATTGAACAGATTGTTGAAGCGTCGCAAGGGATTGGCGTCATAGCCGGATTTGTTGAAAAAGGGGAAAAACGCAAATATTACAATTGTGCAATTTGCTGTGAGAACGGGAGAATTGTCGGAATTCACCGCAAAATATTTCTGCCGACGTATGACATGTTTGAAGAAGAAAGGTATTTTACTGCAGGCTGTATATTAAAAGCTCACAAAACTTCATGGGGAACAGCAGGTATAGTAATTTGTGAAGATGCATGGCATCCGGAGTTGGTATTTAAATATATTAAAAAAAACATAGATGTTCTTGTAATAATGTCTGCGAGCCCTGTGAAAGGTATTACTGCGGATAAAGGTATTAAAAACAAGGAGACAAACTACGCAATTAATAGATTCTATGCAAGAAATCTCGGAATACCGGTTCTATTTGCAAATAAGATTGGTTATGAACATGGAATCTTTTTCTGGGGAGGTTCGGCAGTTTATGCTCCCGACGGTAAAATAGTAGCTCATGCATCCACTGAAACAGAAGAACTTCTGATTTCTGATATTCAGATAGGTAAAAACCGCAATACATGAAAAGATTTAAAAATATAATTTGAATTAATTTTTTTTACCGCAGAGAGCACGGAGAATATTAATAACGGGATTTTACGATAACACATTTTACGTGTGGAGACGCATACAATGCGTCTCTATAGTAATGAACTGATGTGTGTTAGTCCTGCTTAGCGGGATCACCAACATACTATTTGCAGTCTTTGCGATAAATAATTCTCTGCGTCTTTGCGTTATAATAATATGAAATAATCAAAAAGGAGTCAGCAGGAAATGAGACGAGATAACCGGTTTCGCTGGTTTATAATTTTTGCTTGCATTATTGCGTCCGTGTATTATCTAATACCGACATTTAGATATTATAATATATCGAATGAATTCAAGAATAGTCTGGAAGAAATAGTTGTTGAACAATTGAATATAGACGTTAGTGAAGTTACTGAAAATTCGAGATTTATTGAAGACCTCGGGGCGGATTCATTGGATATTGCTAACGTCTTTGTGTCAGTTGAAAGAGAGTTCGAGTTTAAAATTCCGGATGAAGAAGCAAAAAAATTGAAAACCGTTGGTTCCTTAATTAGATATGTAAAAAATTATTCAAAAAAAGGGGAAGAAACAGTAACAAATCTTGAGCGTAAAGCAATCAAAAGGGGTCTTGATCTTCAAGGTGGGGTTCATCTTGTTATGGAACCAAACCTTCCGAGTCTTGTCGAGCAGCTTGCTACCAACAAAGACAGCCGGTTCTATGATTTGTTTGACAATATAAAAAATAAGCCGATTGGAAGCGGAGAGGATTTCATAACGTTCTTTCTAACTGAGGCTGAGTCGAGGAATTTCCCCTTAGACCTCTATTTCAACCGTGATAAACGCATTGATGAAAATAACAATGTACGAGAAGTGTCGAAATATTTGCGTGATGAAGCAGACGACGCAGTTGAGCGGGCGCTTGAAATTCTGCGAAACCGTGTCGATGAATTTGGCGTCGCAGAACCAAATATCCTGAAACAGGGAGCACATAGGATTATCGTAGAATTAGCAGGCGTTGATGACATCGGACGCGCTAAAGAACTCATAGGAAAGACCGCAAAGTTAGAATTCAAGCTCTTAAAATCGATTGAAGCAGGTGAAGAAGTTTTTGATGCTTTCGACAGGATTTTGCGCCAACAAATAGAAGGAAAACCCATTTCTACCGATACAACAAAAGTTGATTCTTTAAAAGCTCCTAAAGCCCCAAGTACGATGACGGAAAAGAGTCTGGCAGAATTATTAGGGCAATCCGATACTACACTAACAGAGGCGGATAAAGAATCAACGGTTCTTGTTGATGAGAAAACTTTTGGTGAAGGTCCTTTCAGGTCTCTTCTCGCAAATTTCACTCCGTATGGAGGATGGAACGGTGTCCATGAGCAGAATGTTCCTGCTGTTAAAAGACTATTGGAGCGCGAGGATTTTCAAAAGGTCATACCTACCGATGCCGCATTTTATTGGGATGCTAAACCAACTGCGCACCTTGGTGAGAATTATTATGAACTTTTCCTGCTTGAAAAAGATGTTGCACTCGGTGGTGAAGTAGTTACCGATGCGAGGCCAACTACAGGAACAGGTTACGATCCGACAACTGCAGGCAAACCGCTCGTCTCGATGACAATGGACCGCGGCGGTTCTAAAGATTGGTCGCGCATTACCGGCGCTAATATCGAAAAACGGATTGCTATTGTACTTGATGATAAAGTGTACTCTGCGCCTGTGGTCCGTACACAGATACGCGACGGACGCTCCTCTATTGAGGGTATCCCTACTATGAATGAAGCAAAAGACCTTTCTATTATTCTCCGTACGGGTTCATTTTCTGTTGATATGGACATCATCGCTGAGCAGTCGGTGGGTGCTTCTTTGGGTGCAGATTCGATTCGGAAAGGATCAACTGCAGCCGCCATCGGATTTTTATTGGTTGTTATTTTTATGATTATTTATTATAAAATGTCGGGCAGTCTCGCCGATATAGCGCTTTTGTTAAATCTCATTTTTATTATGGCTGTTCTTGCCGGATTTCACGCTACGTTAACAATGCCCGGTATTGCGGGTCTTATCCTGACGATAGGTATGGCGGTCGATGCAAACGTATTAATTTTTGAACGTATCCGTGAAGAATTACAGACCGGAAAAACTATTCGTGCAGCGATTGACAGCGGTTATTCCCGTGCCTTTATTACAATTCTTGATGCTAACATAACTACACTGATTGCGGCTGTTGTTCTCTATCAGTACGGAACTGGTCCGATCAAGGGATTTGCTTTGGTGCTCATGATTGGTGTTTCTTCAAGTATGTTTACCGCAATTGTCGTTACACGGTGTATATTTGACTTTATTACAGGCAGATACGCATTGCAGGAGCTCAGCATATAACGCTGATATGTTAGAGATTCACAAATTTGCAGTTTTATAGAAATTCGAATACTATTACAAGGAGTTGATGAAATACTGAAATGCAGAGGATAAAAGGGATATGGAATTAATCAAACAAGATATTAATATCGATTTTCTCAGTAAGCGTAAAGCAGCGGCCTATTTTTCAATATTCTTAATTGCTGTCGGGCTAATTTCACTCATAGCGCATGGAGGACCTAATTTCGGTTTGGATTTTACAGGCGGGACACAGGTTCAACTTAACTTCGAAAAACCGGAAAGCGTCGGGAATATAAGAGATGCTTTAGGTACTATTAATCTTGGAACGAGCGAAATTAAGACATTCGGTAACGCTAATGAAATATTAATTACTACCGAACAAAAAGAAGAAACCACTAACTTTTCAGAGAATATTACCACAGTTTTAAGCCAGTACTTTCCGGATAATACTATTATTATTGACCGCATTGAAAATGTGGGGGCAAGAATAGGTGAAGAATTACGGAATAAAGCGGTTTTCTCTATCGGTCTTGCCCTCTTGTTTCTGATTATATACATTAGCTGGAGGTTTGAATTCAAATTTGCAATTGGTGCAATAATCGCTCTTATGCACGACGTTTTTATAACTGTCGGCTTTTTCAGTATTTTCAATAAAGAAATTACTCTGCCTATTGTTGCGGCATTATTAACTATCGTCGGGTATTCGTTGAACGATACCATTGTGGTTTCCGACCGGATTAGGGAAAATTTAAAACTTTTGCGCCGGGAAGCATACCATATAATTATAAATCGAAGTCTTAACCAGACCTTGAGCCGGACTATTATTACTTCGTTAACTACCCTGATTGTTGTAATAATACTTTATATATCCGGAAGCGAAATTATCAAGGATTTCGCTTTTGCGCTCATTATCGGTGTTACTATTGGAACATATTCCTCAGTATTTGTAGCTACCCCTATTGTTGTTGCGTATAACGACTGGCAGGAAAGAAAAAAGAGAAAACGGTAATTTATTGGAAGTCAGCTTTCAGTAGTCAGCTTTTGATAAAAATCTAAGTATTTTTATACTCCAACTGACAGCATTTGGTTAAGCAATATTATTAACCTGACAGTGTTTTTAATAAAACGTATGTTTTAAATAACATGATTAAACGCACATTTGCAGTTTTTGGTCTTGGATTAGCCGTAATTTTCTCCCAAATCCAGGCGCCTGTAGGTCTCTTTTCAGGTGAATCGGCTTTTAAATTTATTGAGCAGCAGGTCGCTTTTGGTCCCCGCAATCCCGGTTCGGAGGGGCATAAAAATTGTCAGCAGTTTCTGATTGCCGAGCTGAAAAAATATACACCGCAAGTCTCTACTCAGCCTTTTCTGTTCCGTGATATAGACTTAAACCGTACTTTTACATTGACTAATATTATAGCGCATTTTCCCGGGAAAGACCCCCGGGCTCAGAGAGTTTTGCTTGCTGCACATTGGGACACGCGGCCAAGGGCCGACCGGGAAAAAGACCCGGAACTAAAAAAGCAGCCTATACTTGGTGCGAATGACGGCGCATCCGGTGTTGCGGTATTATTGGAGATTGCACGCATCATGGCCCAATACCCTCCGCCGGTACCCGTGGACATTGTTTTTTTTGACGGGGAAGATTACGGAGTGGTAGGCAGATATCAAGACTACCTCCTCGGTGCGAGGCACTTTGCAAAAAATCTCCCTAAAACACCGTACAAATTCGGCATATTGCTCGATATGGTGGGTGATAAAAACCTCCGTATTCCAAAAGAGGGATATTCTGCAAGGATGCTGCCCGACCTTGTGGATAAGGTCTGGAAACGGGCACAATTATTGAAGCTGTCTGTTTTTGTGAACAGAGAAGGTTCGGAAATTTTAGATGACCACCAGCCGCTCATTCAGGCAGGTGTTCCGATCATCGATATTATTCATGCCGACCTCGTTGGGAGTAAGTACTGGCATACATTGGAAGACACACCCGATAAATGCAGCCCGGAAAGCCTGAAGCAAGTAGGAACACTTGTGTTAAGTCTTATTTACGAAGAGTTCCAGCCTGAATAATTCGAAAATTTCTAATGAATTAGATTTTTTCAGAATCCACGTTAAAGAGATACAAAGAGCGGTAAAAGTCGGCAATTGTGTTCTTGTGGAAATTTATCGGAGAATTAAATGAATAATGTTCGTTGTACACCGGGTAGCAGTCAATTATCAAAGATGTTTAATACTACTTAATTGAAAAATTCTATAAAAATTACTTGAATTTGTAAATTTGTTTTTATATACTATAAAAGTAAGTTATTTTATTGAATAAAAAGATGAATTTCAACTTCCACCACCATTATCATCATGTTGCGTTCCGGTATGGAATGGTGGGAGTATTATATTGAAAATTAACATAAATAATTTCACAATTACTAACCCACCTATTCTGGTGGGTTTTTTATTATAAAATACTTGGAGGAGCAATGGACAGTAGATTAAATAGGGATTACAGTGAAAAAATGTTACATTTAGGATTGCCATCGGGAAGTCTCGAGCAGACAACATTTTCTCTCTTTACTAAAGCAGGTTATAAGTTTTCTAAAAACGGCAGGTCTTATTACCCTTCTACGGATGACGATGAGCTGGAGGCAATACTTTTACGGCCGCAGGAAATCGCCAGTTATGTGGATAAAGGCATATTTGATGCCGGGATTACCGGCGAAGACTGGATTCTGGAAAGTGAAGCAGATATTCTTGAAGTTGTTGAGTTAGTATACTCAAAGCAGTCTATGAAACCAGTAAAATGGGTTGTTGCTGTTCCCGTTAACTCTGAAATAAAAAAATTAGAAGACCTTGAAGGCAAACAAATTGCTACTGAATTGGTAAACATAACCCGAAAGTATCTCAATGAGAATAGTATTTCGGCATCGGTTGAATTTTCATGGGGGGCGACCGAAGTTAAAGTTCCAATTCTTGTCGACGCAATTGTTGAAGCTATTGAAACCGGCAGGTCATTAAAAGAAAACAATCTGCGTATTGTAGATACTATCCTTATGTCGACTCCAAGATTAATTGCCAATAAAGAAAGTTATAAAAACCCGTGGAAAAAAGAAAAAATCGACCGAATTGCAATGCTCATGCAAGGAGCGCTTAATGCTTACGAACTTGTAGGATTAAAATTTAATCTGCCACGCTTAAAAGTTGAAACGGTGAGAAAGATTGTCCCTGCAATGAAAGAACCTACTATATCATCGTTACTGGATGAAGACTGGGTAGCGCTGGAGATTATTATTAAAGAGAAAATAGTTAGTAAAATCATACCCGAACTTAAAAAAGAAGGTGCAAGAGATATTATCGAATATCCTTTAAATAAAGTAGTCTATTAGCAATTTTATTTACTTGAATAATCATTAATGTTGTTTCTAAAAGGATAAATAATCCGGTTTATCCTTTTCTGTCGTGTATAAATTATATATTGTCTTATATAACAAATATAACAATGCAAATCTTTGAATCTAAAAAAGACCTGGTACAATTCTGGTTTAGTACAGTTGAAAAACAGGATGAAAAACTGACTGAAGCAGTAAAAAACATTATCAACGATGTTCGTATGCGGAAAGATGCAGCCCTGTTTGATTATACGGAAAGATTTGACGGCATTAAACTAAATTCAATTCGAGTTGATAAAAATAAAATTAAGAAAGCGCAAGATGCACTTGATTTCGAGTTAAAGAAAATATTAACGAAAGCTGCCGAAAATATCAAAAATTATCATCGGCATCAGATTCCCGAGTCGTGGACTGAAACATCTGAAAACGGAATTACGCTCGGTCAGCATTATTCACCCGTTGAATCTGTTGGTATATATGTACCCGGCGGCAGGGCAGTGTATCCATCAACATTGCTTATGAATTGTATTCCGGCGCAACTCGCAGGTGTTCCGAGAATTGCAATTACTTCTCCTCCGGGAAGTGATGGAAACATTTCGCCGCTTATTCTTGGCTGTACAAGTTTATTCGGTATAAATGAAATTTATGCAATTGGCGGTGCTCAGGCTATTGCTGCAATGACTTACGGTACAGAAACTGTTCAACAGGTTGTAAAAATTGTAGGACCTGGTAATAAGTATGTCAATGAAGCAAAAAAACAAGTTTTCGGAAAAGTCGGTATTGATATGCCCGCAGGACCAAGCGAAATGGTTATTCTTGCCGATGAAACCGCTCCGGTTAATTATGTTATATGGGACCTTATCGCTCAGGCTGAACATGACCCGGATGCCAAAACACTTCTGATAACAACTTCAGACTCACTTTTGAAACAAGTTCAAAATAATGTTAAACGGTTTATTGAAAAAACTCTTAGAAAAGAAATAGTAAGTCAATCCTTGTGCAATAGCGGCGCATTAATGTATGTTGCGTCGCTTTCTGAAGGTATTGATGTGATTAATACAATTGCGCCCGAGCATCTTGAGATAATGACGAAAAATCCACAGAATATCGTTAAAAAAATACGTAATGCAGGGGCGGTATTTATTGGCTGTTATTCGCCCGGAGCAGTTGGCGATTATTGGGCAGGTCCGAATCACACGTTGCCTACCTCTGGAGCAGCAAGGTTCGCTTCTCCGCTTAACGTGCTGGATTTCATGAAATTTACATCGATTACCGAATACAACAGAAAGGCTTTTGAAAAATCAAAAAATTCAATCATGGCTTTTGCCCGGGCAGAGAAACTATTTGCCCATGCTCAATCCATAGAGGTGCGCAGTGAATAATTGGCACAAAGTTATTAAAAAGGGCATTAGAGATAAGAAACCTTATGCTTTTACAGAGGTTTCCGCTGAAGTAAAACTGAATCAAAATGAAAGTCCTTACGATATACCTCAAACTCTTAAACAGGAGATTGTAAAAAAAGTCTGCAAAAGATCCTGGAACAGGTACCCTTCGATTACAAGTGAGCCTCTTCGGTTTGCGCTAAGCAAATATTTGGATGTGCCTGTAAACCATATATCTGTTGGCGTTGGTTCCGATGAACTACTCGGCGCCACTGCTTCAATCGTCCTGAGTAAGGACAAAACTGCACTGTTTGTCGAACCGACATTTCAAATTTATGAGCAGTGTGCCGTAACTTATGAAGCGAATCGCATAACATTGCGGTTAAACCCGGATTTTTCATATCCCGTAGAGAAA
>LJUD01000277.1 GCA_001304035.1 bacterium SM23_31
CAGCGACCGGTTCAACTTCTTCCGCCTGGATTTTATCAGGAATTCCATTTCAAAGAACAGTATCATTGTCGGATTTAATTTCCTTCGTTAGAATAGCATATAATAATTCAAACGAATTGCCGTTATTTGTGCTGTATATACGATTAAAACAGCGGTAAGGAACATTGTCCATTCCGTGCAGGGACGCGCCGCGTAGCATTCCTGTGGGGATAGTAACAAAAATTTTGCCCGGTACATTTTTCCCGAACGAATTGAGACGAATCTTTGGCAAATTTTAATATTTTGCGAAATTCAAATAATAATACCGATATTTAATACCGAAACTTCAGCCCGGCATAAGTAGATAAACCATACGTTCCGTAACCAAGTATTTCTTCATATTTGGCGTTCAATAAGTTATCTACCCTGCCGAAAATTTGAAAATTACCGGTAATATCGTATGCCGCTGCCAGGTTGACCAGGAGATAACTGCCGAGTGTAATCCGAGTTGCAGGGTATGTTGAAAAATCAAGATCGTATCTTTTGCCAGCTGCGATTATACCAAGATAAACGTTTTTTTGTCCCCCAAATTGGTAATTGATATCCAATCCTGACTTATTTTTCGGTCTTCGCAAGAGGGATTCACCCGACGTCTTATCTTTTGTTATTGTGTGCGTATAATGCGCCTGTACGCTAAAACCATAGAAGTTTTGTAAAGAGGAATATATTTCGACTCCCTTTGATTCCGCTTCACCAAAGTTCTTATAGGTAGATGTGCCGGTATCAAAATCAATCATATTATCGAATTTGCTTTGGAAATATGTTCCCCCGATCTCAAACTTATCGTTAAAAAAATATTGTTCCAGCCCGATATCCCACCCTTTACTTTTATCGGGTTTCAGATTTTCATCACCGTATTGTGAATATAGTTGATAGAGTGTCGGAGATTTGAATCCTGTACCGTAAGTCGCTTTGATTTTTAATCCGGTTTTGTTGAATAAATATGCAGGCGTAATACGGTGTGTTGTCACCCTTCCATATTTGTTATGGTCATCTACGCGAACACCGACAGTTGCAAAAAAAGCCTTATTTATCGCAATCTGTTCCTGAATAAAGATACCGGTTGTACGCATTGATTTATTCCCCAACGTACTTGAAAAAGGTCCCCAACTGCTCTCGGAATAATAATCGGAATTTGCTTTTTCTTTTTCGGTTTCCACACCAATTGTTACAATGTTATTCTCATTAAGGTAAATATTGTTCTGCCAGTCGAATTTGAGTAATTTCCCTTTATACGTTTCATAAGAAAGATCAGCCGGATGGTCGGCATCGACATCATTGTTGTTTTTTCTCTTAAGAGCGCTTAATGAGAATCCGAATATCTGTTCCCACATTTTTTTGGTGGACAAATACCGCCCCTCGGCTCTCAGGAAAAGCTGTTTTGAATTTTGTATATTGTTCGGATCGTCTCCACCTGTCCCTCCAAAGTTATCAATATTTGTGTGTGTATCAAGATATCTTAGGATAACATCGATATTACTGTTGTCGCTTGTTTCAATTCCTAACCGCGCTGAGTAAACCGTACTCTTGTGCCCGTCTTTTTCGTTGTTTCCATCGTCTTTTTTTGCCGATGAGATCCCGTCTGTATCGAATATAACACTATTCAAAGCGTAATTAAAACGTTCGTTACCTCCGGTAATCCCTGCGCTGTTTTTAAATGTATTGAATGTCCCTCCTTCAGTTGAAAAAAAGAACGCAGGTTTTCCAATGCCTTTTTTTGTGATAATATTAATTACACCCGCTATGGCATCTGACCCGTAAAGTGTACTCTGAGGGCCCCGGAGTATTTCGATGCGCTCAACGTTGTCGGTTGTAAACGTAGCGAAATCAAAAGACCGGCTTGGAGAAACAGGGTCGTTAGCCTCAACGCCGTCGATAAGCACAAGTGTGTGTTCGGATTTTGCTCCCCTGATAAATACCGATGTAGTTTTGCCGGGTCCGCCTGATTGAGCAACGTCGAGAGAAGGCACAGCACGCAGAAAATCGAGCAATAAGTTTTGCTGCTTGTTCTCAATCTCTTCTTTGGTTATTACGGTTATAGAACTTGCGATTTCTTTGTAGGGTGTCTCTGTTCGAGTTGCAGTTATAACAATTTCCTCAGATATGTAACTTTTTTCTTCCGGCTCTTTTTCTTTAATCTGTGCCGGTGCATTACCGGAAAACATAATAAAAACTGCAATCAGTGATACACTGCCGAGGCGCTTAATCTGCATAGCCAAACTCCTTTCTATACTGTATTTTAATGGATTCACAGGTTCTTGCTGAAAAAGCCTCCGGAAGTTCACCTTGTGTGTGGATTGTGATTGGCACATGATTACACCGGCACAAGTGTATGAAATTATTGATTATACAGCGTATGCGAAAAAGTGTCCGGGTAATAAAACAGGAATAAAAGGCGTAATGTTGATAGTGAGATGAACACAACCGGAAAGTTGGGTAGAAATGAAAAATCCCAACCTTCGGAAAATAGGATTGGGGATATGCGTTCATTTTAGCGCTAACCTCACCCTCGAAGGCTCTGCACGGCTTATTCCGCTAATCGGAACAGCCTGAACAACCGACACCAGGTTTCCTGACTTCGGCATCATGCCTACTTGCTCACCTTCCCGTCCCGTCCCCCGAGTATTCGAAGGAGCGAAACAGTGGTATTATCGAGCTTTCGTAGCCGTAACAGTAACGGGGTTGTAACGGATTTTCACCGCTTTCCCTGAACTGCCGGTCGTTATACGTGCTGCAAGTTACGTTATTTTCGCAGAATGTTACAAATAAAATAATGCAATTGCAAGAAAAAAATCGTCAATTTTAAAAAATATTGGTAAAATAATAACACAAAATATCGGATGATTGTTTAAATATGATACTATATATTGATGTTGTTATATATTTGGAAGGCAGTGTGTTTTTTACAACGAATCCATCATTATACCGGGGAACACATCACCCCGCTGTAGAGACGCACGGCGGTGCGTCTCTGGTGAATCAACATTGTCGTAACAACGGAGACGCACCGCCGTGCGTCTCTACGTATATTTTGGATTTTTTATTTTACACTAACGAAGTTGAAAAACACCTCTCAAATCATATTTTTTGCCTTTTAAGCCAAAAGCTAACAGCTAACAGCTAATAGCTAATAGCTATTTTACGAATATTTCTTTTTTACATAATCAAGCGGAATAAAACGGAGGTCTGCTACCGGTTTTATTTTGCAGTTTTCTGAAGATATTACACGCCGGCATGAAAAACAATAATATTTCTTTGGACCGGAATCGACGAGTTTTTCCTGTATAAGTACAGCGGTAGAATGTTCACACATTTTGAATTTCTTCCTGATTGAGATGGTTATAAATGTCGGTATTTTTATAGCAAACCTACCGGAAAATATTCCTTATTTAACTAATATCATTTTCTTAGCATCACAGAAATCATTTGCTATTAATTGATATATATAGACTCCTCCGGGCACGGGTTTTCCGGTGTTATCCTTTCCGTCCCACAAAACTATATGCTCTCCTTGTTGCTGGAATTCATCAACGAGTGTCTTTATTTTCTGACCTAAAATATTATAGACTGTCAATCTGATTTTTCCACTTTCTTTAAGAGAATAAGCTATTTTCGTCGTTGGATTGAAGGGATTTGGATAATTGTGCAAAAGTCTATAACCTGAAACAAGATCAGGAGCATGTTTTTCTTTACCTATGTATTCAAATTTCAACGATTGTGTAGGTACAGCGGGAAGTACCAAAGAGTTCTCAGCTGCCATATCAACTTCTTTGAATAAAATTCCTCCCGAATTATTCTTTAGATAGAATTGGTGTGGTTCAATACTATTACTATCCCACTTGATAACAACTTTATTGTTATCAGAAGGTACTGAAATACGAATATTTCCTTCTAAATTGTATTCTTCATTTATTAGGAGACTGAACAGCCCATTCGTATTTTTCTGCTCAATGCGTACGTCGAAAACATTGGATGGGGACGCGGGAGGAAGCTCAAATTGTTGATTTAACTTGTCAATATCCGGATTATTATACTCATTAAAATAAAGTAAAACTGTTTTTTCACCATAATCGGTCGCAATTGTAATAGGTATTTCAAGATTATACTTGCTTAATTTAAATAAATTACTATTAATAGAAGAATTTTTAGAAACAGCTTGTGTATTTCCGCTTGAACTTAACGTTAAAGCAGCTTTTTTTGCCAAATTGATCCAATAACCTTCTCCCTGTCGTAAATAGTCTGTTACCAATGTATAGCCGCCTTCAAGCCTGTATATGGAGATTATGCTGTTTGGGGGATTCTGAACAATGTCACAGAGAGCAATGTCGTTTGATATTGTACCTATTGAATTCCAACCTTTTTTTAGAGTAAGTGTAAGATCATTGATCTCAAAGCCGTAAAAGCTCGTTTGAACATGAGATGAAAAGTAAATCCAGTATCCTTCACCGGGAAACAATGAACTTATAAATTGATAGCCATTATTGAATTTGAATGCAGAAATGGCTTCAGGGAATATCGAATTCAGACTATTTTCTGTGAGATTTACGCCGAGACTTATAAGGTTCCATCCTGCCGGATAGTCAGCAGTCCATATAGTTTCTAAATTAGCAGAGTAAATTATTTTAATTAATGATATAGCGGGATTAGTTATTGTATATTGACTTGTTTTTTTCATGTCAATATTAATTAAGGATCCTCCGTAAGCATCTTGTAAGTTGAGATTTCCACTATGCATAAACGTAGAATCCCAGCTTATTGTAATTTCATCTCCAATATTTTCCCTTGTTATATCAATATTCCATTCGATAGATGTATTATGACTACTATTATAATCCCTGTAGTCTATTAATAATCCATTGCCGGTATTTGAAGGATTTGAAAATCTAACGTCAAAAGCGTCTAAAAGCTTCGGAGGCAATTCAACTTCGCCTAAATGTGCATCTATACCATCTGATGCATTAATTGCTGTTCCAAAGGTAAGACTAATTGACTTAGAGCCGTCAAAAGCAG
>LJUD01000278.1 GCA_001304035.1 bacterium SM23_31
ACATTACCAAAAGAAAAAATATTCAGATAGATTTTTTGTCTTTGTAACTAATTTAATAAACAACACTTTAGAAGCGATGGTGGTGACAACGACATTTTGCATCCTGTTGTTTTTACTGTAACTTACAAAATCACCTGTCAAACTTGGGTTAAAAGAATATTAAACACAGTAAATTCTATAAAATTATATAAGCTGATATAGGAGATTTTCACTTAAATATCAAAAAATTCTATGAGTGCAGGGATTTGCAGGGGCGCGGTTTCCGCGCCCCTATACAGCACAGAATGTTCGTGTATAAATTGATAAAAAACCACGTACACCTTGTGATTGATGTAAATCTGCTTTAATATATTATTCTTTCTTTATATCAGCCTCTTTTTTCATTCTTTCGGCATATTTTTCGGGAAAAATATATTTCTCGAACCATTTCACCTGTTCTTCTTCGAGAAATGCCGTGTGCGCCTCTTCTCTGATGCCGTGCCCTTCGCGCGGGAAACGCAGGAATTTTACGTCTGTACCGAGCTTCCTCAGTGATACGAAATACTGTTCAGCCTGAGATATCGGCACGCGCCGGTCGGATTCACCATGGGTAATTAACAGCGGAGTAGTGACGTTTTCAACGTATTCAATCGGTGAATATTTTTCATACGTTTCTTTAGTCTGGTACGGCATGCCGCCGAATCCGAATTTCAGCAGGTTTGGGATGTCGGTCTGACCGAAGAACGAGAACCAGTCCGATATGCCGGCATGTCCTATTGCCGCTTTGAACCGGTCAGTCTGTGTAACTACCCAGAAGGTCATGAATCCACCGTAGCTGCCGCCCATGACGACCATTTTGTCAGGATCGGCAACACCCATATCAATGACATGGTCAACGCCTTTCATTATATCGATATAGTCTTTGCCGCCCCAGTCCATGTAATTACCGTTGCTGAATTCGAATGTTCTGCCTGAGCTTCCGCGGGGATTACTGCGCAGCACCGCATAACCGCGCGCTGCCCAAATCTGAGATGATGAATTAAAGGTTTTGGAATACCTGCTGTGCGGACCGCCGTGTATTTGAAGAATAAGCGGGTATTTTTTGCCCGGTTCGTAATTGAGCGGGTAGGTCAAAATACCGTCGATATCCCAATAATCAGCGCCCTTCCATGTGAGCACCTCTGATTCGGCGATCTCAAACTCACCTAAATGGTTGTTAGGACTGAGAATGTTGCGGATGTTACTTCCGTCAATATTTGCCATAAAGACCTCGTCAGTCTCGTACAGGCTGCTGCCGGTGAAGACCCATTTAGTGCCGTCTTCGGACATTGTGAACCTGCTATAAACATATTCATTATCAGTAAATACCATAGTTATATACCCGCCAGATGGGGATACTTTGTACAAATGTGATGACACACCTTTGGATGCTGTGAAATAGATGGTTTTACCGTCCGGCGACCACTGTGGACTTGATGTTGAATAATCGAAATCTTTCGTAAGGTTTAATGCTTTGCCGCCTTCAAACGGTATTACCCAGATATCCGTCTGGTCGGCGCTGCTGTTTTCATGTATACTTCCGGTATACGCAATAAATCCACCGTCAGGTGAAAAGACAGGACCCCTGTCGGGACCGGGATTGGTAGTCAACTGCCGCTGTGCGCCAGAATCGGACGGGACTACCCAGATATTGGAGTCATTACTTGTATTAGGGTCATTTGTGCGTGTACCGGTGCGGTTGGAAGTAAAGGCAACCCACCTGCCGTCAGGTGACCATGCTCCGCCGGAGTTGTCAAAATTGCCTGTCGTTATCTGTTTATGTTCTTTTTTATCACTGTTATACACCCATAAATGCGTAAAAGTGGTCGGCGGCAAATCGGTATAATAGGCATCGTCTTTCTTTTCAACCTTTTCATCCCATTCCTTTTTATCGGGGCGTTCGGTGCGTTTGGTATAGAGCACCTTTTTTAAATCTTCCGACAATGTTCCGGAGTTGCGCGCTTCAGTGTCCTCGAAAAACAGCATTGCCTCGCCGCCGCTGAGCGATATAACCCACCATTTTGTTCCGCCGCCGCGGTCGGATGGAAACATCAGGCGGTCATTCGACAGCCAGCGGGGAGCTGTTTCGCCCCGCTCAGAGTTAGTAAGGTGCATCATCTTCCGGGTGGTAAGTTCGTAAATGAAAATGTGCGACGTCGTTAATTCACCTTTATCATCGCGGTCGCGTTTGGTGAATGCGATTTTGGTATTGTCGGGTGACAACCGGTAACTGCCCCAGGACGGCAGCTTGAACGTATCCCTCGTAATTTTTTTCTTGCCCGTCTCCTGCCCGAAAGTGGTTGAAACGGCAAATGCAATGACAAGTATTACAAATAAGGTCTTCTTCATAAGACCCACCTCCTTTGATTTTTATTAATTTCAATGAAATAACGGCTTACCCCACGAGTTCTACAATGTAAACTATAAGCCGGTGGTTATAAGTTTTCGGTTAACATCAGGAAGTATTTATCTCTTAATGTATATCTTAAAGCTCAAAGCTGAATACCGACAACTGTTAACTGATGACAAAAAAACTAAATGCGAGGTCATACTTGAAATGTTGAAAATTTATAGAAGATATAATACATCGGAAATATAAAGAAATTTATTTACGGAATCAACAGGAAAATTGTCGGAGTATACTGAAATGTTGTTTTTAACGTCTGATTTGTATATGCAAAACAAAATTTTATAAAAATTCAGTATAATAAGTATAACTCATTGTGCCGGATGTTATTAGGGTACATCTTTAATCAAAAAACTAATCATCAAGCAATCAATCACTTTATTTAGCTCTTAAATCCGGATAATTATTTTAAGTTATTGTGCAAACTGCCCGAAAACTTAAATATCAGGGAAAGTCTTAAATTTTTATATCGATTAAAATATGGAAAATAATAGAGGGCGAAAAATTCGAACATTTTATTAAAATGTAATTTGAATAAATTTGCATCAATAATGTAAATCTATCATAGGAAAAATGTCAAATATAGGGATAATATCCGCATGAACTTTTGTTATATTTTGTTTGTGATATTGTAGTAATACTTATGTGCATTAATTAAAATGAGACTGTAGATTGTGATGATTAGATCTAAAATATGTTTTGTACTAATTGCTGTTCTTGCCCTTACCACAGCATGTAAAAAGACCGAATTCTTAAATCCATTAGACCCTCTGTCCCCCAATTACAATCATCTTCCCGTCGTAAAAATTTTAACCCCGACAGCAGGATCGATTTTTAGAGTCGGAATCCCAATAATTTTTATCGGCGAAGGCACCGATTTCGAAGAGGGAGACCTGGACAGCACGGCATTTGTTTGGTCATCCGATATTGATGGTGTACTCGGAATCGGGGAAGCATTAGTTATATCGTCGTTAAGTGATAATACCCATATTATTACACTGACAGTAACCGACAGCCGGACCGGTACAGGCATCTCATCCGTCACCATATACGTAACTGATGGAAATGTTCAGCCTGTTGCGGAGATACTTTCACCACCCGATAATTCCATCTTTTTTGCAGGAGACACTCTTAAATTTAAAGGAACAGCGTCGGATTTTGAGGACGGCGTTTTGACCGGTTCTTCCCTTATATGGCTTTCAAACCGGGATGGTTTGCTCGGTGCCGGCGACTCTCTCACTACCACTTCAATTTCGCTGAACACACACATTATTTCCCTGATCGCTGCCGACACAGAAGGTTATCCTGACACGTCTCAAATCACAATAACCATGGCAGACACCAACCGGTTTCCAGCTGCATGTATAATAGAACCGGATGATGGTTCAGTATTTACCCTCGGCGAAACCATAGAATTCTCAGGCATTGCCACGGATAGAGAAGACGGCGATCTTACCGGTTCAAGTCTTCGGTGGTATTCCGATGTAAACGGATTTTTATCCACAGGAGAATCTTTTACCGAAAGCGGCCTATCGATTGCTCAGCATACCATTCTTCTCGTTGCGGCAGATTTTGAGGATAACCGCGATACCGCTGCCGTCAGCATCACTGTAGAACCGCCGAATCAGACACCCGTTGCCGCTATCATATCGCCCCATAATTATGATGAATTCGATATCGGAGCGAACATTACTTTCCTCGGAGTAGGTATCGACAATGAAGACGGCGAACTTTCCGGTTCTGCGCTGGTGTGGGAATCGGACAAGGACGGAATAATAGGAACGGGGCAAACGTTTACACGGGATGACCTTTCGGAAAACGTGCATACTGTCGGTTTAACTGTTACGGATTCGAAAGGAGCTTCGGATACCGCAGAAATTTTAATTGAAGTTCGACCGGATAACACTCCGCCAACCGCATCATTTACAATCGCACCATCGTCAGGAACTGTTGATACAGTATTTACTTTTGATGCCTCCGGTTCAACCGATAACGAAACACCGATATATCTCCGATTCCGGTGGGATTGGGAAAACGACGGTGTATTCGACACAGAATTAAGTACAAATCCGGTAGCCACACACCAGTATCCCGATTCAGGATTATACTCGATTAAACTGTTTGTTGCCGATCCGGGGGGGCTTACCGACACTGTTTCACAATCGCTCGAAGTGCTGCTCCCTGATACAAGCGATACCACTTTCGCAATGGTATTGAATAATGAAAGCGAATTTAATGATAAATCTGAAGAATTGTTACATAATGTGCCGTATTATAAAAGTCTATCGGAACAAAATTATCCAAGAAATAATTCTTCTCCGGATTTTGCATTGACGTTTTTAGACAGAAAAAAATTATTTAATGCCCCTTATTAAAAATACCGGGAAGTAGTATTTATCCAATAGTCTGATAATCATTCCGTAGGATTGAAGAAAAAAAGCAATCATTCTTTTCGCAATTAGTAAATAACATCCTTCAAAACCTTCAAAGCAATATTGCCAATTCAATACAGCAAATGAGACGTAATTTTTAGATAATGTCGCAAAGGGGGGATTTAATTAGCTATAACCGCTTCCGATTAAGGCATGTTTTGTTAACCAATACAGTTTACGTTTTTCCCTTT
>LJUD01000279.1 GCA_001304035.1 bacterium SM23_31
AACTTTATCATATCTTTACCCGATTTTATCTTCATAATCGGAACATATAAAAAATTTATATTTTTTAAAATCTAACGTTTTCAACACAAAAATTGAAGCATCTTTGTTATTTTCAATGTAATCAATACTTTTTGATTTGTCAACAGAATAATTTAAAAAATGAAAATAAATATTATGGCTTTTTGTATAGATTTATTTGAACTCGATAATTTTTCACACTCACCATTAACCTCTCCCTTAAGGGAGAGGTTAATATCGCATAGTACTCTGTAGAACACATATGTTAACGGCTATGCTTTCACGAACAGGTATAAATTATCCCCCCGCAGTATTCGGGGGGACAAAAAGCAAAATAATACGACTAAATCTTTACGACTTTTTTTATTCTTATCAGACAAATTCTGACATTTAATGATAAAACGCAAATTTCATGCCATAGTGATGGATTCCCAAAAACCTGCGGCTACCGGTTATGTTTTATTTTGCCGAAGCATGTTTTAAACATGAACAGAAACTCTAAAGGTAGCCGCAAACTTTAGTTTGCGTTATACATTGCTTCATGTTTAAAACACTATCTGAAACTTTCAGGTTCAAGTTACAAACTTGAACCAGCAAAAGGTATATGAGACGCATCGCCATGCGTCTCTACGGACGGATAAAATTTTCCGTTACTTCGGGATCAGGTCTTGCATCCCGATGAGCGGGTAATAAATTGTAAATTTCATGCCATAGTGATGGTGTCCCAAAAGCCTGCGGCTACCGGTTATGTTCTATTTTGCCGGAGCATGTTTTAAACATGGTTTGCAACTTTCAGGTTCAAGTTACAAACTTGAACCAGCAATAGGTACATGAGACGCATCGCCATGCGTCTCTACGGACGGATAAAATTTTCCGTTACTTCGGGATCAGGTCTTGCATCCCGATGAGCGGGAATTCAAGACATAACCACAATTATGTGTAATATTGCAAGACCTGACCCCAATTAACGGCAAACCGGCATCCGGCGTTTCATACCTGCTCGTCAACGGTCAACTCGTCATCGACAACGCCGCCCAGACCGATGCCCTGCCGGGGAGGGTAGTTACGTCGTAGAAAAAAATTTGGATAACCAAAAAAATAAAAACAAAATCGGAGTATGGCAATCAAAAAAAGCTTACGGGCTCTACCCTGAAAGAAGAATTGATTTTTCAATTTTTCTATAAATGAAGAAAAGCTCTGGGTATATATAAATTACTTGGTTGTAAGTATAGTTATTTATATATTACTGGATAACAAAAATCTTGTAAGATTTTCCGACAAAAGAACAGACTTAAAACTATTACAACTATAATAAATCAGGAGGTAGAAAAATGAACTCTTTTATGATTACTAAAAGTATTTCAAAAAAACATCTGAAGTATATTATTATATGTTTTATCATCATCTGTTATTCTTTTTCAATTTATTGTAGCAGATCAAAGAGTGATCAGGAAAGAGATGCTTACTTTTCACAATTTAGGAACAATCATAAATCTGCAATATTAATTAGTGCTGATTACATATTTAATAATGATGGTCTAAATATGCCTGCCTTTATTAAAACAAATCCATCGACCAACGAGATAGTAATTCTGGATAAAGGTAATAAGTGTTTTTATGTTTTTACACAAGAAGGACAATTTGTACAGAAATTCAGCAGAATTGGTCAGGGACCGGGAGAAATGATGGATCCCATTGCATTTGATATTGATTATGAAGGAACTATTTATATGGTTGATAGGGTAAATAATAGGATTTCTATTTTCTCTAGTACAGGAGAGTATTTAAATTCTTTTCGTGTGGATGGCAAATTCGTAAGAACCCCTCGTGGTTATTGTACAATTTTTATAAATAATAATGAAGAAATAGTGGTTAATCTACCTGGAAGGGGGTATTATTTTACAGTTTTTTCGAAGGATGGAAAGATCCTCCGTGAAATAGGCAAATTGCAGGAGTTTAATAAGAAACATGAAAGAGTTAATGCAACATTTGGACATGGATACATATATGTTGACAGTAAAGGAAACTATATAATAATTCTTGATTATCTATATACTGTGAGGATTTACGATAAAAATGGAAATTTTGTTAAAGAATTAAATCTTGATGAGATATTAGGTACGGATGAAAAAAAATATATGGCTACCCCTCCAAAAGGAGATGAGAGACTTAATGTAAGTTGTTCAATTCATCAAATATTATTTAAAGAGGGTAAGATTTATATAATGTATAACATAGGCTGGGAAGGAGAAACTTTTATTGACTGCATATCTGAATATTTTACACAAATTGATAAATTTTTGATTAATATCCCAGACGATAAACTCGAGGGAAACAATTATTTTCCATTTGACATATTAGAAAATTATGATGTTTTAGTTTCATTGGATTATTATGGCGAGGTCTTAAAATTTGTCCAAAATAAATTACACTAAGTTTTCTTTTCTCACATTTTTTATATATATCAAAGGAGGCGATGCGAATCCCGAAACTCTATAATCGTCGAGCAATTACAGCCTATTATATGATAAAATTTAGAATATTTGCCAATCTCCTTGATAATGTATAAATCTTGATTATTAATTCTTTTATCAAAATTAAGTTATAACATCGGTATAAAAAGGACACAATATGAAGCTGGCGAGAGCGCTGGGGGTGCGTGATGTCGTATTGATGACCGTGACGGGCAGGGGTGGCACCCCCAAACTTGTTTGGGGGTGTGTTCTTGGGATAACCCTGCATAAGAGAAAATAAATCTTTTTAATTTTCAAGGCACTTATCAAGCTGCAAAAGGATTGTTTTGTGAAACCTCTGGAGTTGTTGAAATAATCACCCCCAAACAAGTTTGAGGGTGCCACCCAAGCTCAAATAGTCATTGCGAGGATCCCGCTCAGCGGGAGGACTCCTCACGATGACAGATAATGGTCAAATTGTCATTTCCACAAGGTGATAATTATGTGAAGAGCTAAGCATGGCAATCTCCCACAATACTAACCAAATTTTAGTAAATAATTATAAATTTTATTGAATTATTATAATAAGGGCAAGGTATGAAGCTGGCGAGAGAACTTGGAGTGCGGGACGTCGTATTGATGACCGTGACGGCGGTTATCGGTCTGCGGTGGATTTCGCTTACAGCTGCGGGCGGGAACACGTCGATTGTTCTCTGGACCGGCGCGCTGGTGTTCTTTTTTCTGCCGCAGGCGTTTGCAGTCATTGAATTGACCCGACGCCTCCCGGATGAAGGCGGCATATACCTCTGGACAAAAACGGCATTTGGTGATTTTCACGGTTTTCTATCCGGCTGGTGCTACTGGACGAATAATCTCGTCTATTTCCCGAATCTTCTGGTATATATTGCGGGCATTTCGGTTTTCGTTGTGGGCGGCGGGTATCAGGCTGTCGGTGAAAATAAATTGTATATAGTTTTGTTTTCTCTTACGGCGCTCTGGAGCGTGATGCTTTTTAACCTGTTTGGCTTAAAACTCGGCAAATGGGTACATAACCTCGGTGGATTCGGAACATGGGCAACCGGAACCGCTCTGATAATATTTGGCATTATCGCCGTGATCAAGTTCGGTCTGGCGAATCCCATGCCCGCCGGTAGTTTTTTTACCGGTATTTTCAGTTTTGATAAGCTTTCTATGTGGGCGGCTATCTGCTTTGGATTCACCGGATTGGAGCTTGCATCGGTGCTGGCGGGCGAAGTCAAAGACCCCGAACGAACGATCCCGCGCGCAGTATTTGTTTCAGGCATTGTAATTGCCGGGATCTATGTTCTCGGCACGCTCTCGCTGCTAACTGCTCTGCCGGCAAGCGAGATCAACATTATCAGCGGATTTCTTCAGGGCATCGCAGCCGTCGGTAATTTGCTGGGATTGGGCTGGATGTCCAACATTCTTGCGCTCTTAATTACGCTCGGGGGTATCGGCGGCTTGATGGCATGGTTCACGGGCGCTGCGAGAATGCCTTTCGTAGCGGGGATTGACCGCTACCTGCCCGCTTCATTCGGGAAAATCCATCCTAAATACGGCTCTCCGTATGTGGCGGTTACGGTTCAAGCCGTTATTTCCACGATTTTTATCATTATGAGTTTCATCGGCGCTACCGTTGAAGAGGCATATCTGATACTGCTCGATACAACACTTCTGGTCTATTTTATTCCATATATGTATATGTTTGCCGCATACATAATGCTGAGAAAGCGGGGTCACGGCTCAGAAACTGTCCGGCTGATTCCGCGCAATAAGGCGCTGGCATTTATTTTCGGTATGTGTGGCTTGCTGACCACCGTTTTTGCCATGATAATGTCTATAGTACCACCCGCCGAAACAACGAACGTGTTTGTTTTTGAGTTAAAAATAACCGGCGGTTTTCTAATGTTTATAACAGTGGGTATCATTATCTACAGGCTGAAACCGGGAAAAAACGATTAAAAATTAATAATGATGAATGCAAAATGCAAAGTGCAAAATAAAGGAGAAAGAATTATTAGACAGGTTTAACATGATGTACAGGATGAAGTGGTCCTGTAAATCCTTCCGCAAATTGGTCACTCCGTGATTATTCTGTCAAATTGTATTATTCATTATTAATTTTGCATTTTTCATTTTGCCCTTTGCATTCTCCATTTACTCCTTTCCGACTTTTAAGTTCTGCCCGTGAATTTCCGATACATATGTTAGAAAGGAGCGCTGTATATGGCTGCAAGTATGACGCCGGAAGAAATTGATGCTTTGTTAACTTCGATTGACTCTGAAGAAGGAAGCGGTAAATCTGAGAGTAGATGGTCTGCGAATTTTGGATTTTTTCGCAGAACCGACAGAGTATTCCGGTGGCGGGAACCGCCGCTTAAAAGATATAAAGAAAAATACAGATCACCGGTAATAAAACGTGAGGATGTCATATACAATCCGCCTGCAGGGCGTTTGCGGAATTCAAATTCAGTTGAGGTACATCCGGTCGAGAAGTATCGAGCAAATAAGCGTTAGAGGTGTTTTTTGTTTTATCTGTA
>LJUD01000280.1 GCA_001304035.1 bacterium SM23_31
AAAGTCCATATCGGTATCCCACATGAACTCCACCGTAATCATAGAAATCCCTATCATGGAAGAAGATGATACCCTTTTGACTTTATTAAGAGTACTCACGAAGGATTCCACCCTCTGTGTGTAATTTTTCTCCATTTCTTCCGGCGGGACCTCGCCTGCTTCTATTCTAATAACTATTTTGGGGCTTGCGACGTCCGGCAGCAAGTCCGTACCCAGCTCACGAAGTGAAACATAGCCCAAGAGCACAATCCCTAAAAAGACCATAGTTATTGTAATAGGGTATTTTACTGCAAAGCGGGGAAAATTGAGCTGGTCGCCTTCATTCAAGCCCTCAATAATTTCAGCATATTCCGAATCTTTCAGCCCGATAAGAACTTCTCTTTCTTTTGCAACCTGATCTTCAACAACAAAAACGACATCCCGATTGTTTCGGGTTATAATAACATGTTTGGGAATTGTGATGACATTTCTGCGCTTTTCAACTACAATTTCTACTTTAACGTATAAGCCGGATCTAAGGCGGAGACCGGGATTATCGATTTCTATTTCCACCTGAGCCGTGCGTGTTGTCGGATCAAGCGTAGGACTAACTTTTGTAACCCGACCGGCGTACACACTTTTATCGGTTGTTATATTTGTTACCAGAACTTCCTGACCTTCCCATACTTTTTCAATGTCACCGGAAGTAACATTAATCAGGCATTTTACACGGTCGAAACGCTCTGCTTTTCCAATCTGAGTTCCGTTAGATATTTTCTGACCTTCTTCAAACGAAGTGAGTTCCGTAAGTACACCCGACATGGGAGACTTAATATTCATCTTATCAAGATTCAATAGTGCAGACTTATGGCTATTTTCTGCATTTAGCAGGCTTTGCTTAGCGTTGTCCACTTCCCGCTGCGTTGAACCTCCTATTTTTAAAAATCCCTGTTTTTGCTCAAGATCGCGTCTTGCGTTGTCCAAAGCCATTTTTCTTGATTCCAATCCGATACTTAACTCATATTCTTCATTGGTTATCGTTGCTATTAATTGATCTTTTTCAACACGGTCCCCTACGTTTAACATTTTGTCGTTAGAACTTTGAAAATGAATCTCGCCGCCGACCTCGGAAATAATGGGCATTTCCGCCATGGGCATAATCGAACCTGTTTGAGATATATAAGAAGCTATGTCACCGCGCATGACTTCTTCAACGGTAACCGGCACCGTAAAGATAAGTATATCGGGAGACCCTTCCTGTCTGCATCGAATTAAAATGCTGGTGACGATAATTATTACGGATATTGCAAAAAATCGATACATAATATACCCTCTTTGATTAGCATAATTATTGACTTTTCTTATATTACATACTGAGTTTTTCAAAAAAGTGTTCCAAATTATTTTAATTTTCTGTAATTAATCAGCATATTGATATAATAATTGTTGTATTTTTGATAAATAAAAAAATATGAACAGGCAGGAATGTTTCCCAAAGGAATCACTACGTGACACAAAGTGAACATTACTCGGCTGTTCAAGAAGAACCAATAATAATAATAGACAGTGATAGCAAACAATCTTTACCGTTTATATTGGTACCGGGATTAATGGAATTGCATTCTTAACGGTTAGGTGCTCTTAGTTCTACAACGCCGTCCTTTGTTAATACAAGTTTTCCAATCATGACTCTTTCATTAAAAATGTTTCTTAGAGGCCTCTCATTATAAATGAGGTTTTGTACCGGCTCTTCATTGAAAAAGAGGTCAAATCCTGTAGACTTCCCTGCTAATATTTCGAACTTATTTTCTGCTTCCCAGGAATGGGAGCCACCCGGCAAAAATAAACTCCCAATAGTATCGCTATCATCAATTATTACACGAATCCATAAAGTGTCCCTTGTAAAGAGACGCAGGTTCAATGGATTTTGTTGCACTGTATCGCTTATTACCGGGAATGTTTCAATTTGTTCCGGAACCTCTTGAGGTATAGGGACAATTATATCTTTTTCCGGTTCAGAAAATAATCTCTGGAGAAAAAGGATCACTACCAAACATAAAACCATTGCCAATAATAGAACAATCGGTTTTTGATAGTGTTTAATTACTTTCCAAATTTCATTTAAATTTACCGAAGGAACAGCATAGGGCTGCTTAATGTGCTCTTCCTGGACATTCCGGGTATGCTGAACCTCTTTTTGTGCTGTGTCAAGCTGTGAATGGATTTGTTTATAGTATTTGTCTTTGAATTCCTCCGGATTAAAACCAAGCGCTTTTGCATATGCCTTTATAAATACAAGGATATAAGGCTCATACAAGAAATCAAATCGGTCATTCTCAATTGCTTCTAAATATTTTACATTTATTTTAGTTTTATGAGAAATACCATCTAAACTGAGCCCTTTTTCAAGGCGTGCTTTATTTAACTCGGCGCCCAAACTTTTTGAATCTTTATCTGAATTACCCATTAGTCGTTACACTTTTGTAATTGAAACTGTTATTTCTTGCAATAGTTTATAAAACGTATGTATCGGTAAACCAACAACATTATAAAAACAGCCGTTAACTCCGGAAATAAACAAGGATGCTTTACCCTGAATTGCATATGCACCGGCTTTGTCATGATATTCGCCGGTGTCAATATACCATTCTATTTCTTTATTCGACATGGGCGCAAAAGTTACATCGGTTACCGCATAGGTGGAGCGGCTGCTCCCTTTAGAACATACTGAAAGATTAATGCCGGTGTAAACCTGATGTGTTGCACCCTGAAGCTTCTTAATCATTCTATATGCGTCCGAATCGTCTTGCGGTTTCCCGAGCATGACGCCATCGATATATACAATAGTATCTGCCGCCAGTACTATTTTTTTATCAAACTGAGTAACGGGTTCTTTTGCTTTTTTCTCGGCAATTTCAACAACAAAATCTCCCGGATGTCTAAATTCCGAAGGCTCTACTTTATATTTTCGGCTGTAAACCTCAAAAGTAAAACCTAAACTTTCAAGAATTTCCCTGCGCCGCGGCGAATCCGAAGCCAGAATCAAGGGTAGATCCGGTTTTAATAAGTTTTTCATAGAATGTACTAAATATTAAAGATAATTGAAAAATTTTATATTTATATCTCGCTCCGAGTACTCGGGGCGAGATATTTTCATCTTTCACTTTGGATTAAATATTATTCCGTTAAATCGATCCATATAAATTTTGTAGTTGAATCAGTAGAACTTCCGGTTGATTTACGGGATGCGTTACTCCCGGTTGAAGATCATCCAATAATAAAACTACTTTTTCATATTCTCCCAAAAAGAAATACGCATGAGCTTTAATTAATTTCAGATCAACAGCGGTAATTTCAGGGTCATGGCTGAATACGTAATCAGCGTTTATATTAAGTGCCTCATCGGCGCTTGTTACTGCTTCCTCATATTTATTCAAAACGAGCTGTACCAGCGCCAAACCGGCCCAGGCATCCCCGAGTACTTGGGGTTTACTGTTTCGATTGACTGCAATGGTAAAGTCATCAGCCGCTAAGGAATATTTATTATCATTCGGTCCGAACGCTCTGCGTGCATGTGACCAGCCTCGACCGGTATATGCCTCGACACTGTTAGAATTTAAAAAAAGCGCCAGGGAAAATTGTTCCAACGCACTTATATAATCCGGGGGTGTCTGCTCAAAAAATTCCCATCCACTTCTTACAAGCTCGGAGACATTCACTCCCGGCGCTGTCGGTCCTTTTTCCTTACCGCAGTGAATAAATATCACCGTTAAGAGAATGCTCAAAAATATGCTTACAAAATGAAACCTGCCACTAATTAACATATGCGAATTCCTACCGGATTAGTACCATTTTCTTAGAATTGACATAAGAACCGGATTGCAGACGATAAAAGTAAATACCGCTGGCAACTGCTGCACCATGAGCATTGGTTCCATCCCATACTGTATTGTAATACCCTGCCTGTAAATATTCGGATCTCAAGGTTTTAACTTCTCTGCCGAGCAAATCATAAATTTTCAATGTTACGAATTCTTCATTTTTAATTGCAAACTTTATTACTGTCTGTTGATTGAACGGATTGGGATAGTTGCTTTCAAGCGCGTATCGCTCAGGTGTCTGTACAGGGGGTTCTTCACTCCAGCGCAGTTGAAATGTGCCTAAGCGGTCTGTAAACGCCGTAACCGTATTTCTTTGTTCATCAACAAAAGAATTAAGCTGAATCCACACACCGTCCTGCAGCCGTGCAATATAAAGGTTTTCAGCGGATCGGAATCCGAGGGAATTAGTTTGGTATTGAAAGCGCAACTCAAAATGTCTCCCAGTAATGCCCTGGGGTCGAAATGTAGCGGCTTCTTCAACCGGGATCGAGTTTTCGCTTCCGATAAAAGGTTCACCTGATAACAACGATAATCCAAATCCGTCGATCGCTGAAAATGTAATTTTTCCCCGGACCGATTCCCCAGGAATTATAAGTGACTTTGTACCCGATGGGGTAGAAATTTTACCCATATTATGTGCGTTAATAACCTGAACAGTAAACTCAACGGTAGTATCCTCTTCAATTATACCGTATTTATTCGTGCCGCTAATAAACAATGTGGCAACACCACTGGTGCCGATTAAAACATTATTATCAACTACACTCTTTCCCGTATTACCTGAGGAAATAAAATTAAGCGTTTTTGCACTATCTCCAATCGTAATAATCCCCGTCAAGCGGTTCGGGTTCAATTCTTTTTTCCCAATAACGTAGATATCAAAGTTTTCAGTAAATACCGGATGCTGCAGGAATCCGGCGGAAAATACCGGAGGTTCGGTTTCAACATAGCTTACCAATGCCCTGACCATTAGATCAAAAGGAGCAAGACTGATCTGTTCATCACCAAGTGTGAATTTTGACAATTGATTCCATCCGGGAGGTATACCTTCTAATCCGCCGGGTCCGACAAGAGCCCAGGAATGGTTAACCTCCGGCTGGGAATTATCCACTCCAATAAATATTCCACCTGCAAAAGCATCCGGCAAGTGTTCAAAGGAAAGGTAATAATTACCATGATATTGTGAAAGCACGTCTTCAAAATCAGCCAAATCGATTTCCCGCCAATAATAATTTTCCGACTGATGTAAAGTAAAAGGTTGTTGAGGTATTAATTCACTGCCCGGCGCTCCACCTACTCCGGAATCATCATAGATGCGAAATAAAAAGTCAGGGTTACCCATTGCTTCTGCGATATATTTTACATATACTTTTGCTCCTAATAAAAAACTACTTTCA
>LJUD01000281.1 GCA_001304035.1 bacterium SM23_31
ATCAGGCGTTTATTTTTATCAATTTAAGGCGGGCAGCTTCACGGAACACCGGAAGATGCTGCTGCTCAGGTAAGATAAATTTTTATATCTCGCAAGGTCACAAAGAAATTTATAGTTAATAATTGACAGCTAAAAACTGAAAACTAATATCATTCCCGAATCTTTGCAGCTTTTCGGGGTAATAAAAGAAGCTCTGTCAGGTGAGTTAGAATTAAGTTGTATTTATATTATGAGGGGGAGTTCTATTTCTTGTTTTTGCTGTGTCGTGCATATTCTGAAAGACTTCGTACAACGGGAATAGATTCATCCAACTCCATACCAGACTCCGGATTGTAAATATATTCGCCGTTTTTTAAAATTGGGGACCTGTACTTAAATTTGAAGCGATACGGCTCTTTTGTTAAAATCCCGACATATTTTAAACCTGTCTTATGCGATGTTTTTTTATCGATATCCATTTCGATAAGGCTGGTATCGTCTAAGGGTTCGATCCCCCCAAGCAGAGCATCAATCTCATCCTGACTGATTGGAGTTGCCATTAAATCTCCTTTCGATGCCGTGTGACAGTTACAGATTAAGAAATCTTTCACAGAGAGCTTAAAAAATAACAAAATGTCGAATAAATATAGTGAATATTCATTTATAATAAAAGTATTTTTGTAAATTTTCGTATGAAGTTTCTAAAATTTCATGCCGCACCTAAAACAGTCCATGCATGAAAAGGGCAATTGTTCGTTAGCTTTATCCGTAAGAGGGCTCTTCGCGGTTATATACATAAAAAACTCCGATTAATATAATGAAAATTCAAAAAATGTTAAAATATTAAAGAAGAGGTAAATTAATAATGGATATGTTAACTCTTGAAGATAAGAAAGCACTTTTGCACATTGCAAGGAGCGCTATTGAGAATTACCTGTCCGCCGTAGATGGATCCGCCTCAGGCGGAAAAGATAACATATTTGATGAAGAATTTCCTCTTACCGAAGCGCTTCAAGCAAAATGCGGGGCATTTGTTACAATTAAAAATAAGGGTGAGCTGTGCGGATGTATCGGCTTAATTTCTTCTCATCAACCTCTCTACAAAACGGTTGAAGAAATGGCAGTAAGTGCAGCCTTCAGAGACACCCGATTCAGCCCGGTATCATTACAGGAATTACCGGATATTGATTTAGAGATATCGGTATTATCCCCCTTTCGGCCTATTAAGGATGTTTCAGAGATTGAAATCGGGAAGCACGGCTTATTTATTATACAGCCGCCTTTTCAAGGACTGCTTCTGCCTCAAGTAGCTACTGAAAATAACTGGGACAGGCAAACCTTTATTAAACACACGTGCTTCAAAGCAGGATTACCGGCTCAGGCATGGAAGGAAAAGGATACAATTATTGAAATATTCAGCGCTGAGGTTTTCGGTGAAAAAGATATGTGACCTGTTTCTTTTTCAGGTGCAAAAATCCGGAGGAATCAGCATAAACATCGTAGTCTGAGGTACTTTAGCTGTCGTGTTGTCACTTCCATTTATTCTCTTGTTAATCTTAGTCGGATGTTTAAGCGGCATTGTTGCCGGTTTACTGGGACTCGGCGGGGGCATTATAATGACGCCGATTTGCAGCATTATTTATCCCTATTTAGGAGTCAATCCTGTTGTATTATCCCACGTAATATTCGGAACAAATCTATTCGTAGCGAGTTTTTCTTCTCTTCTGAGCGCCTTTCGGTATCACATTCGGAATCTTGTCTTGTGGCGCGCTGTTTTTCCAATAGGCATATTTAGTATTATAGGCGGATTAGCCGGTTCAACAATCGCAGCGCATCTTTCCAGCCAGACACTTTTAAGGTTTTTCGGTGTTTTCGTATTATTTGCTGCCGTTCGCATGTACTATGAATTCAAATCCTCCGATCATCGTGAGCCAATATTCAATTTACCTGTTCTTGCCTTTACGGGAATTTGCACAGCCTTTATTACGGTAATGATAGGGCTCGGCGGCGGCTCCCTGACAATTCCGGTTATGGTTTTAATACTTCATTATCCGGTCAGAAATGTACCGGGAACATCAAGCGGCATTATTATTTTTACCGCAGTTGCAGGTATGATAGGATATATTATCAACGGCAGGCATGAACCGCTCATTCCCGATTATTCATTAGGCTATGTGTATCTTGCTGCGGGTATTCCGTTGATGCTGGGTGCAATGTTAGGTGTGCCTCTCGGAACGTGGATAAATTCGAAAACCTCCACAAAGCGCATAAGACAGATTTTCGGTATCGTGTTGTTTGTCGTTGGTATTAAAATGATATTTTTCACGCAAAGCCAATAGTACCGGGTTTTTGGATTCATTTTACTACACGCCGTGCAATGTCCGGGAAGTCGGTAATCACGCCATTCACGCCCCTGTCAATCATGACACGAATCTTCCGCTCTTTATTGATGGTCCACGGAAAGACCTCCAAACCCACCGAATGTGCCCAATTCATAAAATGCGAATCAATAAAAGACCAATGAGGGTGTATTTCTTTAATGTGTTCGAGCAGTTTCTGTTTGTGTGCAAATGAATTGTATTGAAACAGCGAGCGCCAGAGTTCTTTTGGTGTAAGTACCTTGCCCAAACGCAAACCAGGCGCTATTGTTTTAAAGGTATTTAATATAGTTACCTGTGATGAAGAAACGACCGCATCATGCAACATACCACAGGACTTCAGTATTGTTAGAATATTTTTTTCTATCTCCGGATAGATTTGCGAGCCGTATTTTACTTCAACAATTATTCCCGCCTTGCCCTTAACCCATTCGATGAATTCATTAAACAAAAGGATTTGCTCGCCTGCAAATGCAGGATCAAACCACGAGCCGGCATCCAGCTGCCGGAGTTCTTTATATGTTTTTGATGCTACTAATCCCGTACTGTTTGTTGTTCTATCTAACGTCAGGTCATGAAAAATTATTACTTTACCGTCTGCAGACTGATGTATATCTACTTCAATGGAGTCGACACCCGCTTCTAACGCCTTAGAAAAGGCGGCAAATGTAAGTTCGGGGGCATAACCAGAGGCTCCGCGGTGTGCAACTATTTTAATTTTAGTCATGTGTTTTAATTAAAAGAACTCCATACTATACAAAAAAAGACCGTCATGCGGTCTTAATTTATAGAAAGACTAATATGTCAGACAAAAACAAACACGCAAACAGAAAATTAATGAAAGATTGCTTTAATGCTTCCCCAGGTTTGTTTCGCACTGGAAATCCGTGGGGAAAGATGAACAATATTCGTGTAGAAGAATGTGCCGTCTTTTTTTTGCACTTTCAGTCTGTAATAAAATGTACGTGAGGCTGTTTTAAAAATATTACTGTCTATAAATTGATAATCGGTATTATTGTTTTTAGGAGCTTCACTCCCAATTGTTTTAAAAGTTATATTGTCCAGACTTCGTTCAATAATATATTTTTCTACCGGAGTTTCATTATTGCTCTTCCATTTAAGCATTATTTTATCTTGAATAGGTACGAATCCGATTTTAAAATAGGCTATAATCTGGTCGGAAAATGTAGTGTAGGTAAAAAATGCAGTACAAAAAATAGATAAAATTAATATAATAGATAATTTTTTCATTGATCAACACGCACAAATTATATGTGTCATAAATATAACATTTTTCAAGAGTAAGGTAGTTTATTCTTTTTAAAAAGTCAAGTCGATTTTATAAAAATTGTGGAACTTGGTACAGAGATCGTACCCCCCTTAGGGTGTTAATGGTACTGGGGAAGGGGGGGCTATCCCTATTAGATAATTGGTTACAGCATTGGCTCCTGCAGGGTGAGTCTAAGTGCGCAGCGCACTTAGACTTACCATGAACCCAAAAAAGAAAAAGGCACATGGTTTGTACCGTGATGTATTTTATAATTTATCAAAGGATACGCCATGTGCCTTATTATACCTTATTATACGTTTATGAGACAGTCAAAAGATCCCAAATATTTACGCTTGAAAATAGTACAGTTAGCCCGGGATAAAGGCAATAAATCCGCAGCGCGAGCTTTCAGAACAACGGTAAAAACTGTCCGTAAATGGCGAAGACGGTATGAAAATAATGCCTACCACGGGCTTAACGACGAAAGCAAAGCGCCTAAAAAACCTCACAGAGCGATTACAAACACCATGCGCAGAAAATTCATCGAACTCAAACAAAAATTACCCTCATGGGGCGCAGAACGCCTCAAAAGAGACTTTTCACTGCCGGTATCGGTTAAATCCATTTATAAAATATGGAAAAACGAAAACCTTATCAAGCGAAAACGGAAAAAACACAAAACAAAAAACGACTTACGAAAAATAAAACAACAGTGGCGGCTCTTTGAACAAATCGACATCGATACTAAATACCTCTATGACATTCCGGAATATTGGCCCCAGATGCGCTCTTTAAGACTTCCCCAATTTCAATACACCGCAAGAGATGTCGTCTCCGGAGCTATGTTCTTGGGCTTCGCAGACGAACTCGCTATCACCTATGCAACTACCTTTGCAAACATTATCTTACATCACCTGAAACGCTCCGGCGTTAACTTAGAAGGATGCCGTATCCAGACAGATAACGGCTCAGAATTCATCGGAAGCTGGAATATCAAACATGACAGCGCATTCACACGAATTGTCCAGAACCAATTCGGGCTGCAACACACAACTATACCACCAGGTGCACACACCTATCAAGCAGACGTAGAAACCGTCCACCGGTTAATCGAAGACGAGTTCTTCGAAGTAGAACGATTCTCATCACGTAAAAACTTCCACTACAAAGCCGCTACATATCAACTCTATTTCAACTCCGTTAGAAAAAACTCATATAAAAACTATAAAACACCATGGGATATTATACACGAACGCGATAAATCTATAAAACCAACTATATTCGCCTTAACTCCTCTTTTTCTTGACAATATATATAAAAATAACGTAATTATAAAAAAACCTCCAGGGGGATACCATGTTGGGTCGGATCCCTAAAAACCTCCAGGGGGATACCATGTTGGGTCGGATCCCTATTCTCAGAAAATCCATTTATCAAGCTGATTCTGCCTTGGTTTCCACAGGTTGAGCGGCTTTTCCTTTAAAATACATGATTAATATGCCGAAAATAAAGAAGAAAAGTATGTCGATCAGCCAGACCCAATAGGAAAAAGTATAATAAATTCCCCATACCAGGCAAATAAGTCCTAATAAGAGCAAGCCAAATCCGGCGAGTGAAAGCATCCCGCCGCATTTCAGCGGATTAAACGCCAGCTTCAGGAAAAAGATGCCAATCAAGACGAATGCTCCAA
>LJUD01000282.1 GCA_001304035.1 bacterium SM23_31
TGAAGGAGATATATTTGTCACGGATGAAAAAAGAGTCAAAGTCTTCTATAAAAATGGAAAGGAAAAAAGAATTATAGGTCGCCCCGGTCAGGGTCCGGGAGAATTCTTGTCAGCCCAAAATCCTGTTCTCAACAATGAAGGAATTCTATCAGTGCGGAACAAAACAGAATTTTCCATTTTTAACAAGAATTTTTCGTTTAGTAAAAACATAGATATTAGATTTGACCCAAGGTACAATGTATTTAAAGACGATAGACCTTCAAGTTTAACCGAAAATAAATTACTGGTGTTAAATCAGGATGAGTGGATTGTAAATTTTACCTTATCTTTACTAGTTAATAGAATGAATCAGCATATCATAACAGTTCTTGTATTTGATAACGGTAAAAATCTACATACACTTTCTTTACATGAAATACAATTCGTTCAGGAAGGTATTTTAATCCCCAATCGGGGAAATATTTATTGGGGTTATTTACCTGATAATAGTATAATCTATACTCATACCCGATTTGACAGACATACAGAAGACGGCGCTCATTACTATGATCTGCATGTATTTTCGCCGGGCAGTGAAAAGAAAACGATAATATGCCATGCTTACAAACCTGTAGAAGTACAAGAAAGATCTATAAATGTGTTTAAGAAAAAACCGGAATATTTAAAAAAAGACCCTTTTTATCCACCTTTGAATGGCTTCCTTGTTGATAATACTACAATATTTGCCTTCACCTACAGTAAAAACGAAACCGAGGAAATTCTCACAGATATCCTTGATGCATTTGAAGGGAAATACATTTCATCCGCTTACTTTCCATGGATACCTGATTGTATCAAAAACGGCTATGCATACAGAATCGCAAAGAATAAAGAGGGTTTTGATGTAGTCGAAAAGTACCGCATCGACCCGGCAGTGTACGGGAAGTGAGGTGGAGGAGATTTAATTTTAAAGGAGAACAATGAAATGAAAATGTTTCGCATATTAGTTATCGTTCTTTTATTGTTTTTTAATTGCAGCAAAGATGTTGATGTTCAGACTTTTGAAATGGAGCCGCCGTTAACCGATGTGTTGACGTTCGAGCTTTCTTTCGGTGATGAAAATACTATTGATAAAGATGAATTTCTGCTTGCCCGTCCCCGAAGCCGAAGAATTGTTGTAAACCAGAACGAAGATATATATGTGTATGATGAGTACAAGATTAAGGTTTACGATAAAAACGGTAATCCTAAAACGATCTTCGGCCGTATGGGTAATGGTCCGGGCGAATTTAGAGGTATCGTACGTCCGTTAAAAATATCACCCGAAGGTATCCTGAGTGTATATGATCGAGGCTTTCCCTCTTATATAAGTCTGTTCTCTCCTGAACATAAGCTTATTGCAAAGAGAAGTATTGAAAACAATGAAATCTTCAAAAGTATAAGGGATTCATATAAGCTTGAAAGAGATCCTGAGCTCTATGCATTGGGTGAAAACGAATTTATCCTTATGGGTAATGATGTGCAAGAGGAGAATAATCCGCAAGATGATGTCTACTATGAATATCTTTTCCATTTGAATCAAGGCGATGTGAACCTTATTACAAAACAAAGAAATGTATTCACATTCATATCGATAATTGGTAATGCTTTTTCAAGAGGGGGCACTGGATTTACAGGAAGGTTAAACTACACCATTCTTCCTAACAGGAGACTACTCTATTCTCATGCTGCTCATGATGCTTCTGTGGAGAACGGTATAGGAACGGCGGTACTGCATATTGTATCTCTTGATACCGGGGAGATGAACGACATCCAATTCACCTATGAGCCGAGAGAAATTACGGATTCGGAAATAGAAATATATGACTATATGGGGGAATCGAAGTCAGTAATTATGCAGCATAATAGTGAAATACTTGCACGGAAAATAAAATCTGCTTTGCAGGAGGCAGGTTATCACGCACCGTTTCATTCTATCATTTCTGATCGTAATTTTGTTTTTCTTATATATAATAAATTATTTTTAAAAGATAATCAATTTTTAAGAAATGGCTATTTAATATACTGTATCGATACTATTAAGCAAAAACAGGTTAGTTCATTTCTTTTAGAGGAGTTGCCCGATTTTATTTACAATGGATATTTGTACAATATAGGGGAATCAACAGAGGGTTTTGCTGTAATCGAAAAGTACAAAATCGATCCTGCAGTGTACGGGAAGTGACATATTCAAAGAAGAATGCAGAATAAAATCATCCGGTACCGGCTTTAGCCGGAGTACCTGATACGCCTGCAAGCTTAGGTATGTGCCATTGGGAATTCCTTCAATCAACACACTCCCACACAGTATAAACTCCTCCGCGATAAAATGCGATTACTCACACTTATATCCCATTAAAACGACCTTATTTAAGTCTGGTACTGGTGCACTATGACCGGCATTAGAATTAGAGCATATTGATTGAATGAAGAAAAAAATACTTTGTATGTAATATGTGGAATTGTTTTTACTTTTGTCAAAATCTATATTTCTCTTCGAGATTAAAAATGCAATACATTTAATAAATAGTATCCGATCGATAAGAAATAGCATTTTTAAAAATGACTCAGCACCAAATCTGAAATATGTTCTAATAACATACATCGTTATTTATCTTGGAAACCTAACATAAAAATTTTAGGAGAAGGTTATGAAAAAAGATGCTGTCTGTTTAGGAACTATTTTGTTTTTACTTCTTTTGATTATAATGAATCAAAATATTTCTGCACAAACTCTGCAGCAAGATTCTCTTGCCCTTGTTGCCTTGTATGATAGTACCAATGGAGCAAATTGGACAAACAACAGCAACTGGCTTTCAGGGCCTGTTTCAAGCTGGTACGGTGTTGATGTCAGCAGCGATCGCGTCGCAATATTGCAGTTGTCTCTCAATAATTTATCCGGCACCATACCCCCGGAAATCGGGAACCTTACCTACTTGATAGACCTGCGTCTCGATGCAAATCAACTTGCCGGCGCCATTCCACCTGAAATCGGGAATCTTACCAATCTGATTTATCTGCAACTGCAGTGGAATCGGCTTTCCGGCGCCATACCCACTGAAATCGGCAATCTTACCGCTCTGGAAGACCTGCGCTTTAATAATAATCAACTTACCGGTTCCATACCCTCCGAAATCGGGAACCTGACAAATTTACGCTATTTCTGGTCATTCCTCAATCAGCTTGCCGGTTCAATTCCCTCCGAAATCGGGAACCTGACTAATTTACAGAACTTGAATCTCGGAGAAAATCAACTTGCCGGTTCCATACCGCCTGAAATCGGCAATCTTGTTAATCTGGAAGAATTCTGTCTTGATTACAATCAACTGACGGGCAGCATACCGCCTGAAATCGGGAATCTTGTCAATCTGACGTCATATTTAGGTATGCAGGAGAATCAGCTTACCGGCTCAATTCCGCCTGAAATCGGCAATCTTGTCAATCTGACGGACCTGCGGCTTGGAGAAAATCAACTTTCGGGCTCATTACCATCTGAGATCGGGAATATGACAAACCTGCAATACTTGTATCTCGCCAACAATCAACTTACCGGTTCAATACCACCCGAATTCGGGAATTTGTCAAATTTACTCTATTTCTGGTCATGGGAAAATCAGTTTACCGGCTCATTACCGCCTGAAATCGGAAACTTGACAAACCTGGAATACGTAAGTCTCGGTGGAAATCAGCTTACAGGTTCGATTCCTGAAGAGATAGGTGATTTATCAAATTTAGTTTTTTTGTATCTCGACAGAAATCAACTTACGGGTTCCATACCACCGGAAATCGGCAATCTTACCAATCTGGATGAGCTATTTCTTAATACCAATCAGCTTACCGGCAGTATTCCCTCCGCTATCGGCAATCTCGGCAGTCTGACAATCCTGAACCTTGAAGAAAACCTGCTTTCCGACTCAATCCCGCCTGAAATCGGTAATCTTACCAATCTGGACGAGCTGTCTCTTAATGATAATCAGCTTACGGGCAGTATCCCGCCGGAAATTAGTAATCTTATTAGTCTGGAGGAACTGAACTTTTATAATAATCAGTTAACGGGCAGTATCCCCCCAGAGATTGGAGATCTTACTAATCTGGAGGCAATACGTCTTGAAGAAAATCAGCTTACGGGCAGTATCCCGCCGGAGATATGTAATATTACATTACTGCAAGATCTGCGTCTTTACAGCAATCAACTTACGGGCAGTATCCCGCCGGAGATTGGAAATCTGCCCATTCTGTCAATTTTCGCGGTTTCTGAGAATCAGCTTACCGGATCAATACCCCCGGAGATTGGGAATTTGTCAAATTTAACATATTTATGGCTCTATGACAATCAATTTACCGATCTGCCCGATATTACGGGTTTGAATACAATATGCAATGTCCGGGTACAGGATAATCAGCTTACCTTTGAAGATGTTGAGCCTAATGTTAGTCATTTTGGAGAATTTCTCTATGCACCCCAGGACAGCGTTGGATCACAGAAAGATACAACCGCTGCGCTCGGATCGAGTTTTGCGCTAACCGTCTCAGTCGGCGGTACGGCTAATCAGTATCAATGGATGAAGGATTCAACAGATATAACAGGCGCATCCGACAGTACTCTATCCATAAGTCCGGTTCGGTTAACAGATGCAGGAGAATATATATGTAAGATCACGAATACAATCGCCACTGATTTGACTCTATACAGCAGACCTGTAACGGTACATGTGGATACGACTGCAATTGTTGTTGTCAGTGAACCGGATACCGTCAACACAGTAACATTACTATCCGATTCCTCGACCGTAACGGTGAATTTCACCAACGAATCCTCGTTATCGATTAATTTCACAAGTGGGAATGTGGCAAACAATGTGTTAACTGTCACCCAGTATCCGGATATATCAACCAGTTTTCCTGATGTTCCTGTTTTTAATAACGGGATATTTTACTATGATATTGCACTGGACGTTGACCAGTTCGAGGCGGAATTAACA
>LJUD01000283.1 GCA_001304035.1 bacterium SM23_31
AAAATTGGAAGAAGAAAAGAAAAAAGCGGAAGCCGAAGAAGAAGAAAAGAAAGAAGAGAAAAAATCCGAGGAAGAGGAATTGCCCCCGCCCGGTGTAGATGTGTGGCACTGGAAAGACGTGAATATTCAGCCCCGGCAGGCGAGAACCGCCGCACAAGACCGCAATTTTAACTACTTTTCTGCATGGCATATTAATGCAAATAATTTTGTTCAGCTTGCGGACGATGACGTGAGAACGGTAACCCTGACCGGCGACCAAAAACACGCAATCGGATATAATACCGCTCCGTATGAACCCGCTTTCAAAGATACATGGAGAGACGTATACCTGATTAACACCTACACAGGCGAACAAAAACTAATTTACAAAAAATTCGCCGGCTCTTTCCGAGCTTCTCCCAGCGGTAGATATCTTATCTATTTTGTAGATAATAACTGGTGGTCATTCAATATTGCAACTAATAAGCATGTCAACATGACGAAAAATATTGGTGCAAGATTTGAGAATTTTCAAGATGATCACCCGGTGGCAAATACACCGGCATGGGGCAGCGGTCAGTGGTTTAAAGATGATGCAGCCTTACTGCTTTACGACCAATATGATATCTGGAAAGTAACGCCCGATGGAGGAAGCGCAGAACGGTTAACCGACGGCAGTAAGGATAAAATTCGCTTCAGACAATTCAGGTTAGACGTCGAAGAACAATATCTTGATCCAGCAAAACCGGTCTATATTGTTGCCTATGGTGATTTTACCAAAGATTCCGGATATTTCCGGTTGGACAACGGCAGAATGACCAAACTGATTTATGAACCGCGGAGAATAGGCAGCCTCGTAAAAGCAAAAGATGTAGATAAATTCACCTTCAGGAAGGAAAAAGCTGACGAATCTCCGAATGTTTTTATAACAGGCTATGATTTTTACAGCCCGCAGCAGTTAACCGGCACAAACCCGCAGCAGAAAGACTATTACTGGGCTGGTTCGGAATTAATAACATTCACCAACAAGAACGGCGTCGTATTACAGGGGAGCCTGCTCTATCCTGCTAATTACGAACAGGGGAAAAAATACCCGATGATCCTTTACATTTACGAGCGGCGCTCTCAGGGGTTGCACAGTTACACTATGCCGTCAAACCGCAGTTCATATAACCAGAGAGTTTTTTCAAGCCTGGGATTCTTTGTATACGAACCGGATATTATTTATAGAGTAGGCGAACCCGGCATTTCCGCGGTCGAATGCGTTGTGCCGGCGGTGGAAGAGGTGCTGAAACGCGGCGATATCGATGGAAACCGGGTCGGGTTGATGGGGCATTCATGGGGCGCATATCAAACGGCATTCATTATCACACAAACCGACCTGTTTTCCGCTGCTGTTGCCGGCGCGCCGCTTATCAATATGATCAGCATGTACAGCTCCGTCTACTGGAACAGCGGGCAAACCAACCAGGTGATTTTCGAGACCAGCCAGGGGCGTCTCCCAAATCCATACTGGGATGATTATGAACAGTATGTGCGTAATTCTCCTTTGTTTAGTGTAAATAATATCACGACACCGCTGCTGGTCGAGTTTGGCGACAATGACGGCGCTGTCGACTGGAACCAGGGCGTTGAAATGTTCAATGCAATGCGCCGACAGCAGAAAGAATTCGTCATGCTCGTGTACGCAGGTGAAAACCATTCAAACGCAAAGAAAGAAAACCAGATACATTATGCCAGAAGCGTAAAAGAATGGTTCCTGCACTTCCTTAAAGGCGAACCCGCCCCCGAATGGATTAAGAACGGCGTCCCGTTCCTCGAAAAGCCGGTGAAAAAATAACTTGCAGGAACAATAATCCATTTTATGTGGAACGTTATAAATAACGTCATAAGTAGGGGCGAAGCATTTAATACGATATGAAAAAAGTGATTCGAAGAATGAACTCACAAATGCTTCGCCCCTACTAAAACGTGTAGGAATTATATTATGAAAAATATCTTGATTTCTGGTATTTTAATGCTTTTACTTTTTACCTGCGGTTCGGAAAGCATTGAAACAGTCGATGTGTCGCCGTTAGAATACGTGCTTACACTTGAACTCACGTTCGGCGACGAAGACATACTTGGCGAATACCTTCTCGCAAGACCAAGAGGCATGGTAATAAGAGAAAATGAGGATATCTATATTTTTGACGAGAACAGAGTTAAGGTTTTTGATACATTCGGCAAACCAAAATTGATATTCGGCGGTCCCGGACTGGGTCCGGGGGAGTTTGAAAATATTCTAAATCCAATTTTGAGCAATACAGGGTATCTTTCAGTTACTGAAAATTTTTGCTATCATGTTTTTAACCAGGATAATGAATTTGTTAAAAAAGTAAGTCCAATTTTAGAAAAAGACTTAATCAATTTTCTAAATGACAATAATCTTTCTTATTCAAATGTAAATGCTACTTATGTAATAAATGACGATGAAAGATACATTGAAATTTGGTACATTCCAAAGAGTCCAAAAGTGCCGCGGCCATTGATTTGTTTTGAATATGTTATCATACATGAAAATGGAAAAACATTCAGTATTATAGGAAGCTTTTCTCAATATGGTGCGTTTGCACATTTCTTTCCGTTTTCGGATAAGATATGCTGGGATGTTTATGGAGATGATACGATTATTTATACTAATATATTTGAGGATTTAGACAAGAAATCAGGTAAATATATGTATACTATTCATAAATGGTCGCCTGAGTTAAACGAAGCTGCTCAGATAAAAAAGGAGTATGTTCCTTTAAAAATTCCAGATTCAAAAATAAAAGAAGCGTTGTCTCCAGATCATTTGACTGTATTAGAGGATGATGTAATTGACAAATACATTATATCCCGTTTAAAGAAAATCGGGTATATGTATCACCCGGTCAGGTGGATTAAAACCGACGGCTGCTTTGTATATGTTGGCACGATGCAAAAAAACATCAAAGACGAATACGTTATTGATGTTTTTGATGCAGAGAAAATGACTTTTCTTACGTCTTTTTATTCACCGGTAGATTTTGACATAATAAAAAATGGTTTTGCTTACAGGGTAAAAAATAGTGCTTATAGCATGACAGAAAAGGAAAAGGATGTATATAATAGGAGTGAAAAGGAAAAGGATGAGTTTTCTATGGTCGAAAAATACAAAATCAACCCGGCGGTGTACGGGAAGTGAAGTACGTTTGAAACCATGCAAAAATAGGTTATACATGATTTGTAGGAACACGCCGTGGCGTGTTCATGTGAGAACATTTTACCTCACCATTAGTTAAATTTTTTGAGAAGGTTGCAATTCCTTTTTTCCTCATTTTAATATAAACCACCACAGGAGGACAAAATGAAAACTCTCCTCACCTTAGCAATAACTATTCTAATATTATTTTATTGCGGCACAGATGTCGAATTTAAGACTGTGGAAATGCCACAGGCTTTAAGAGATGTTCTGACGCTGGAATTAACATTCGGTGCGGAAGGTGTCAGTGATGAATTTCTATTAGCTCAACCTGTTGGAATAGCGGTTAACGATCAAAATGACATTCTTGTCGTTGATGAAAATTATGTAAAAGTTTACGACAGCAGCGGCAAGGAAAAGACCATGTTTGGCGGGAGAGGGCAGGGACCTGGCGAATTTAATTTTCCATCCAATCCAATCATTGCACCTTCAGGATATTTGACAGTAGTGGACTATGAAAGTATGAATATTTATTCACCTGAATATAAATTTATAAAAAGGGAAAATTCATTAAAAAATATTCGTTTAAAAACGCTTTTAGAAAAAAATAATTGGAATGTTTACTTTATACGAAAAGCAGTTGCAAATGATGAAATGGAGAGTGTTATTCAGCTTCATCCTCAAGAATTACAATCAGAAGAATTAAATAACAGGTTTGATGTATTAATCTATGATTCACCGGATACAGTAATCGACATAGCTTCTTACCGTTCACAAGTAGTATTTGGTACCTCAATGACAATAGAGTTTAAAGGGGATTTGTTTTTTGAGATGCTCCCTGGTAATAATATGGTTTTTACTCATTCCCTTTATGATTCAAATGAGAAAGAATTAATATATACGCTGCATGTATTGTCATTAAAAACATTCAAAAAATTTGATATATCTCACAAATACATGCCGGTTATAATACCTGAAGAAGTAAAAAAACCGTATTTGGGATTAGGTAAAGGACAGAGCTATAGTAGAGATGGAACACCGGTTTCCACTCCTCCTTCTATCAAACGAATTTTTGAAGCTATTGAAAGAACGGCAAAAAATACCAAGTATTACCCCGCAGTTAAAAATATAATGACAGATGGAAATATTATATTTGTTTTTACTTATTTACAGAATGAAAGGGAAGAATATTTCACCGATATTATTGATTTAGAATCAGGAAAATATTTAAATTCCGCTTACTTTCCATTTGTCCCTGCGGTTATTAAGAATGGCTATGCTTATAGAAGAGCAACAAACGATGAAGGTTTTTTTGTAATCGAAAAATACAAAATCGACCCGGCGGTGTACGGAAAGTGAAGTACGTTTGAAATCATGCATAGATATGTGTAACGTGGATTGTAGGAACACGCCGCGGCGTGTTCATTTATTAAAGATAGCATTAACCGCAAGTGTAAAAGTAAATAAAGAATAAAATATATAAAAATTGTTAAACAAATCCAATGGGATAGCTTATGCAATAAAAATATACGTAAATTGTCTGAACCGCCCCGAGTACTCGGGCGGAATGACATCATGGAAATCATTTAATCACGGGTATCTGCGGTTCAGACATGGAATACTGTTAATTTTGAAAAATTCGATGCCTTTTTTACTGTCTTCAGTTAAATTAACCGATAACATCTCTATACGAATAATTTTTTATCAGGTACTCATTTTCCGAACGGTCTGTTATTTATAACTCTTTACGGTCTGTTATTTATAACTCTTTATTCCTGCTTATGATCACCCTCAGCGTTATAATCGTCAGTTACAATGTTAAAAATTACCTTGAGCAGGCGCTTGTTTCTGTGCAGAAGGCGCTGTCGGGGATTTCACATGAAATTTTTGTTGTGGATAATGCTTCGACCGACGGCAGCGCGGCAGTGGTCAAGGAAAAATTCCCCGGAGTCATGCTCATCGAAAATGAGAAGAACACCGGTTTTGCCCGGGCGAATAATATCGCCGTGAAGCGCGCTGCGGGGGAATATATTTCCCTGCTCAATCCCGATACGATAGTCCAAGAAGATACGTTTTCAATACTTCTCGAGGCATTTAGTACATACCCCGAAGCGGGAATGGTAGGGTGTAAAATCCTGAATGAGGACGGCAGCCTTCAGCTGAGCTGCCGCCGGAGCTTTCCCACGCCGTGGGTGTCGCTGACGCGCATGCTCGGATTAAGCAAAATGTTCCCGAACAGCAGGCTGTTTGCACGGTATAATATGACGTATCTCGATGCCGATAACATCGAAGAAGTTGACGCAGTGTCCGGTTCATTTATGACCATTAGGAGGGAAATACTGGAAACGGTCGGCTTTCTCGATGAACGTTTTTTCATGTACGGCGAGGACCTTGACTGGTGTTACCGCATCAAACAAGCCGGGTGGAAGATTCTCTATTACCCGAAGACCTCGATAATACATTTCAAGGGCAAAAGCGCCAGTGAAAAAGATTGGAACCAGATAAAGCTTTTTCATAAGGCGATGGTGATTTTTGCGGAAAAACACCTTCGTCACTCCGGCATTATAACGCCGCTGTGGCTGTTGAAAACTGCTGTCCGGATTAAAGCGGTACTGACATATATCCGGCGGAAGGCTCTGAGATAAAATAGGAATTCATTCGTCCGATTAACCGGCTTGAACGCACTACAGTATTTATGAATGTACCGGATAATATTGTAAAGCATATATAAGATTCGGTGATTAATAAATTTGCGCAGGAATTCAAATAAACAAATATGCAGGTATGCTTAAGGTATGCTTAAGGTTTAATTTGCATTCCGAAAAAAATAATTGTATATTATATAGTTTAAAAAGAATATAAAAATGTGCTTGAATTAACAATATGATCAGGGACAATCAGAATTGAGAGCAAATACCGTAATACATGTTTTAGAGTTTGAAAAACCGATTATTGAGCTGGAAAATAAAATCGATGATATGCGGGAGTATGCTCATTCAGAAAATGTAGATATGTCTGAAGAGATAGTCAAGCTTGAGAAACGGTGCGAAAAACTCAAAAAAGATGTGTATTCCAATTTAACAAGCTGGCAGCGTGTTCAGCTTGCCCGTCATCCTGAAAGACCTTACACCCTCGACTATATAAAGCGCATGTGTTCCAGTTTCATCGAGGTCCATGGTGACCGGCTTTATGCGGACGATAAAGCTATTGTCGGGGGATTGGCAACAATCGAGGGGAAAAGCATCGTGCTTATCGGTCATCAAAAGGGGCGCGGCACAAAAAATAACCTGTACCGTAATTTCGGAATGCCCCTCCCGGAAGGATACCGGAAGGCACTTCGACTCATGAAGCTCGCAGAAAAATTCAACATACCGGTTGTTACGCTCATCGATACTTCCGGTGCATTTCCCGGAAGGGGCTCCGAAGAAAGGGGCGTGGCGGAAGCCATCGCAAGAAACCTCCACGAAATGGCTGTTCTTCCCGTTCCAATCATTTGTATTATTACCGGTGAAGGCGGAAGCGGCGGTGCTTTGGCTGTTGCTCTTGGGGATAGAGTATTTATGCTGGAAAATGCCATGTACTCGGTTATTTCACCTGAAGGCTGCGCCTCTATTTTGCTCAGGGATGCGACCAAGGCACATCAGATGGCTGAGTCTCTCAAAATTACCGCACAAAACCTCCTTGAACTGGGAGTAATTGACGGAATTCTTAAAGAACCGATCGGCGGCGCCCATAGAAATTATGACGAAACCGCCGATACCGTGAAACAGACAATCTTGAGTGAACTGAAAGCGCTTGAAGAAATATCGGCTGAAGAGCTGATTGTAGCGCGAATCGAAAAATATGGAAAAATGGGGGAATGGGTTGAACCTTCTACCCAATAGTTACACTCTATAATTCTTCTTCCCGTGCATTCCCAAAAAACGTTCCATTTAATGCCGGCAAATAATTTTAAAAAAGTTTGTACTGCCGCACTTATTCTAATAACCTCCATTTTATACAACGTAAATGTCATTAACAGTCAAACATTCTTTTGGCGGTCGATTACGTTTCAGGGTGAGGTGCGCGGTATGCTCCTGCACTCCGGAAATATCTGGGCAGTAACCGGTGGAGGGCTCTTTACTTACAATATTGCCTCAAATTCATTCCGGTTTTTTGATAATACTACGGGATTATCGTCTAACAATCCGTCTTCATTCGTATCGGATAATCAGGGACGGTTATGGGTGGGGATGGATGACGGCTCGTTGAATGTCATCCGCCTGGATGATGCGACAATAAAAAGAGTGCCTATTGATCCCGAACCGGTCGTTATAAACGACGTGGTTTTCAGCGATAATTCACTTTATCTGGCGCTGGATTTCGGTATCAGCCATTTTCTGACCGGTAAAGAAGAAATTAAGGCAACATTTCGCAATCTCGGCAGCTTTACCGTGAATACGGCTGTGCAAAGATTGTTCATATCAGGAAGCCGCATCTGGGCCGGAACGGAAAAAGGGATTGCAACGGCGCTGCTTACCTCGCCGAACCTCCAGGACCCGCAGTTCTGGGATAATTATACAACTCTTGACGGACTCCCGTCGAATAAGGTTACCGATTTTACGGTGAAAAATGACACCGTATTCGTGGGAACCGGTAACGGCGTTGTAAGGATTTCAGACGGCACTATCGCAATTGAAGGATTGGGCGGAAGAACGATCAATCACCTTGCAAATATAAACGGAGAGATTTTCGCTGCTTCAAATTATGCTGTATCACGCAGAGTTGCTCCCGGAAACTGGGCAGACGTATTGCCGAATCTTGGTAATGTACAGGCGCTCATTCGGGATGATGAAGGTATGTTATGGGCTGGACACAAAAAGAAGGGTATCTATGTTTACGACGAGTACGAGCCGCAGTGGGTAAATGTTCCGCCTCCCGGTCCGGGAGGCAACACTTTTGAAGATATGGTATTTGACGGGGAGAGACGATTGTGGTGTGCAACCGGACAAACCGCCGGCAACGGAGTGTACATGTTTGACAGGTTCAAATGGGAACACATCACCGGTGAAGACGGCTTGGTCTTAAATAATACCACTGGTATCGAAGCCGATCACAGGGGCAGAATCTGGGTTGGTACGCCGGGAGCCGGATTGATGGTTCTGGAAAAACGCCCGGATTCTCTTGTAGTGACTCAAGTAGATACTACCGGTAAAAAGCTGGGCGGTGCGGTTGAACCGGATTTCGTTGTCGTAAATAAAATTGTGCGGGGTCCCGGTGACGTTATGTGGATTGTCAACAAATATGTGGATAACGGAAAAGCCGTTGTAGCGGTAACTCCCGAGGATGAATGGTACTATTTTTCAATATCGGACGGTTTGGTAAGCACGGCGATCAGGGATATAGCTTTCGATTACTCCGGCAGGTTATGGATAGCAACCGAAAATAGCGGAGTTAATATTTTAGATTACCGGGGTACTCCGGAAAATAAATCCGACGATGTCTGGAAGCATATTTCTACGGCGAATGATCTTACTTCCAATAGAGTTACCG
>LJUD01000016.1 GCA_001304035.1 bacterium SM23_31
GGGCGATCCCCCGGTTGACGCCGTTATCAACGGTGGATTTCACGGCGACAGGGCTACGGTTGCAAGTTTAGTCAATAATATACCATGCGTCGTTAAAGCTCCAGCCGGGCTATACACAATGATGGATTTGCCCCTTCCCCGTATATTTGCAGGCAGGTCTAATTTTTAAGTATAACCGGTTAAACCTTGTTCGACATAAGTTCATAAACAAAGTTTTTGATCAGGTAAATACACTTCTATTTTTGGGATTCTTCGCTTTATTATGCGTGTGAGTTAATATTAAATCTCCACTGTGTTCCCCTTCAAAATGATGTTTTTTCTGAAGGTTTAACTTAAATTTACAGGAACATTATAACCGGTTATTAGTAAAACAAGTACATTTATTCCCTGATGTTTTTACAGCGCGTTTTCTTAAAATGGTCAACTTTTTATGGATTTTCCAAAGAAATGGTTGATTGTATCTTTTTTAGCTCATGTAGTAATATTATGGGCATCCGGTTATATATTTTTTAGCATAAGACAACCGTCTTCACACATTCCGGTAGATTTTCAATATTTCAAAATAACCGAATCAGAGCCTCCGCCGGTAGTTCCTCCAACCGTATCTACCCCGCCAATAACTGCTGAACCTTCTATAATAGAAGAACCTGAAAATATTACTCCTTTACCTGCAGCGCGTGAAAAATTTAAAATAACGCCCCCTCCCCTGCCGGAACTTCCTCCTGATTTTATGATGGAGAAGGAAAAAGTCGATTCGACGGCAATAAAAAAAGAAAATTTAAAACGGATTTATATGGAGAATATGATCGTGCCGTATGAGGTGGATATATTTGCGGTTCTTGATATGTCTCCTGTGGAAATCCGTCCTACGAGAGAAGATACACTTCGAATGATAATAAATAACCTGTCTTTACATTTGGATAGGCAGGATGTGGAGATTTTAAATGACATTGTCGGAGACCGGTATTATTCCAGGCATTCTAATCCGACAGTTCCTGTCGATGCAATACTTAAAAAAGGTTTTTCCTGGCTTTCGGGTTTTATATCGTCGAAATTTTCCAGCAAAACAATACCAGGAGCCGATAGATTCTTGACTTTCGATGATATAAACGTTATGAAGCTTCTCTGGCAGTTAAAAAGTGCAACACCGGGTCAGGTATATTCACAGATACCGCAGTATATAATCCTGCCGATGAGCGATGTTGTAATGATCCTTGAGCAATTGACGAAAAAAGGTATTGTGAAAAAAGACGAGGTAAAAAGTGAGGATGTGTATTCCCCCCTTGAGCAGCTTTTAAAAAGAGGATCGTTGAATAAAGACACGGGCGAATATGAAGCAGTGTATACTCCAATAGTCAGCAGAGAAGAATTGCTCGAGTTTCATCTTGCACAGTATTCAAATGTGAAATTACTAACAGGCTCAGAAGGTTCGTACGGCGATGCCTATGAAATACTTGAAACAATCGAGAAAAAGCTGATAATGCTCAGCACGGAGGAAATTAAAAAGTAGATTGTTCGTTCCCAGTCAGAGACCGGGAACGAGATTAATACTTTAATTTATGAGGCACATTATTTTGTTGATTTTTAAAAAATTAATAGCGTAATTATCTAAATAAAAAAATTCAAAAGCTATTTTGCGGAATGAAATGAAAGTTGCGAGGAAATAATTGTCTTAAAAACTTAAGTTATATATAACCCGCTATGGAATTTGACAGTATGACATATCAAATAAACATATTAAATGAGTTAGATAAATCTATAACGTTATATGATAAACGTGTACGTGACGAATCATTGGATTATAGCGGAATACCTGCAGGCGACGGAATCAATTTAATTCATTCATATCCTGCAATGTTTCACCCCCGCCTTGTTAGTTTACTTATTAACAAATATTCAAAAATAAATGAACATATTTTAGACCCGTTTATGGGCTCAGGTGTCGCAGCCGTTGAATCTATTATTTTAGGGCGTAATTTTACCGGTTATGATATTAATCCTTTAGCTGTAATGATAGCAAAAGTGAGGTCTACTCCTATTGACATAGATTTAGTTCAAAAATCATTATTTTTTATTCTTGATAAATACAAATATTCAAAGTCTGAAAATCCAAATTTCATGAATATAGACTATTGGTTCACAGAAGAAAGAATTGAGTCAATTTCAAAAATATTAAAAGCTATCTATTTACTTGAGAACGAGGACATTAAAAGATTCTTTCAAGTAGCGCTTTCAAGTACGATTCGTGCAGTATCAAGAACCAGTCCCGGTGAATTCAAATTAGTTCGGAGAAAAAAGCCTTGTCATAAATCAACAATTTCAGTGTTTAAAGATTTTTCCGTAAAGTATATTTCGGCACTAAAAAAATTTAATCAAGAAAATCGTATTGTCCATAAAGTAGTTTTAAAGCAGAAGAACATACTCACTGATGAAATCCCTATTAATGATGAAAGCTTATCTTTGATAATTACTTCTCCACCTTACGGAGACTCACAAACTACGGTCGCCTATGGTCAATTTACCCGTTTATCTCTTCAATGGCTGGGATTACCCTATCAAATTGATAAAATATCACTTGGAGCAAAACCTATCCCTATAAAGGATGGAATACCTTCTCAATCATTATATAGAATTCTTAATATTATAGAAGAGAAAGACGTAAAAAGAGCAAATCATGTATATTCTTTTTATTACGACCTGTACAATTGTATAAAGAAAATTGTTCCAAAAGTAAGGAAAAAAGGTCATGTAATTTTTGTTGTTGGTAATAGAACAGTGAAAGAAACGCAATTACCTACGGATATAATTTGCGCAGAGATTTTTGGATCATTTGGCTTTTCTCACTTAGAGACGAGAGTACGTCAAATCGGAAACAAAAGATTACCTTCAGAAAACTCTCCTACAAATATTCCCGGCAAAAAGGCAAGTACAATGCGTTTTGAATATATAATTATTTTCAGAAGAGATATTTAATGACTTTAAGTGAAATCCAGAAAAAGTTAGTTAAACTGAAAGAAAGAGGATTTATTCAAACACTAAGACGTGGACCTACTGGTATAGGGTACACATTAGAACGAGAGTTAGGCTTAACGGAATCAAACATCGCCATTCCGGATTTTGGTGGCCGCGTAGAACTAAAATCCTCTCGAAGAGATTCTTCTTCTTTAATTACATTATTTACATTTAATAGAGGCGTATGGCAAATTTCTCAAAGAAAAGTCATAGAAAACTATGGTTATATTGATGAAAACGGGCGCCGCGCACTTTATAATACAATATGGATGGGCAGAGATAATACTTCAGGATTATCTATCCTATTAGATAAACCTGAAAACCAAGTTAAATTAATCTATAAGAATACCAATGAATTAATTGCAAAATGGAGTATATTTGTTTTAGTTGGTAAGTTTCTCAGCAAACTTGAAAGGATAATATTTGTATTGGCTGATTCCAGAACAAATGAAGAAAATAAAGAAGAATTTCATTTTAACGAAGCTTACTATCTTGAAGATCCATCTCATGAAAATTTTTTTACAGCTTTTAACAGTTCAAAAATCGCAATAGACATAAGAATGCATTTGAAGGAAAATAATGTAGTCAGGAATCATGGAACAGGCATCAGGATACATGAGAAAGATATTGTGTTTTTATATGAGAATAAGAGAAAGCTGTTGTGAATCAAATATTAAGTACATAGCCGAATCCGAAGGCTCATACGGTGATATGTATGATACCATTGAAAAAATAGAAGAAAAGATAATGATGCTCAGTACTAAAGAGATTAAAAAGTAGATTGTTCGTTCCCAGTCAGAGACCGGGAACGAGATTAAAAGCTAGCTAGTTAAGCACAGCGTTATACAGATTTTATAAGGTAGATGAAAAACTTACTGCTATAACTAAATTATGATTGTTTTTATGAAATAATTGATGTCCCTATGAAAAAAATTAATGACCAGAAAAAAGAGATAGAAATAAAAAAATCCGACGGTCTTGAGCAGGTAGCATCACTAGTTCACTATGTTTCTGCCACGGTACCAGTTTTTGGTGGAGTCTTAAGCAGTATATTTGGAGGTATTGCAGCCGGAAGAAAATTCGAAAGAATAAAAGAAGTAATAACAAAATTGGCAGATGAATTGAAGGAAATTGAATCTATTTCTGAGGAATACATAAAATCAGAGGATTTTGAAGAAATTCTTGAACAGACATTACATAAAATTGCTCATGAACGAAATTCAGAAAAAAGAGAAATTTTCAAAAAATTTCTAAAAAACACAATTGCAAGTCAACTTTCTTATGATGATTTTGTGAAATATAGAATTTTGCGGACTTTAGAAGAGGTGTTTCCTGTTCATTTATATATATTGAAAGCAATTAGTATGGAACCAAATGAATCAGAAACTAAAGGTCTAATTAGTGGCAAACAAATTGGCACTATAATAATGCGTACCAAAGAAAGCGGACTTACTGGTAAAGAAATTGAAAAAACAATCGAAGATTTGAACAGACTTGGGATTACAAATCTGAACATGAACATATTAAAAACTATGACAAATGTTGGAGAAGCTCGTGATTTGAGGCATACAATTACCGATTTTGGTAGTGATATAATCAAATACTTACTTGAATAGTAGGGGCGAAGATTTTTATTGAATAAATGTCAAGAAATAAATATTTTGTCTTCGGAATTACAACGCAGGCTAAAGCCTGCGGCTACCGATATTACTGAATACGTTGTCCCGCTTGTTTTTTTCTCTTTGCAACCGTAAGACCGCTCAACAATGAAGTTTATTTAAAAAATCGTTTTTCGTTCGTTTTTTACCGTAGGGTTGTTCTAAAACAATATTCCTGCGTAACCGACCCCGACGGTGAACACTTCGTCGGGCATGATGTCATAACTGGTTGTATAATCTAAAAGCCTGCCTTTTTTCACTCCGCATTTTTTGGCAAATGCTGCGGTTGCAGCGAGGGCGCCGGAACCGCAGGCGTTATGTTTTTTCTTGGCTTCATCTATAATCGCCTCGGCGTCGAGGTCGAGCGCCAGGTTTATTATAGACATGTCGTTATCGTGCATCCATTTGTGTGCCTTATCCCCCATTCCGGCAGGAGCAAAACCATAATTATACCCGTAATGCGTCAGATCGGTTGTACCGACGGCAGCAATATCTTTATCGGTGTTTTGAACCACCTCCGCCACTGTTTCACCAATTTTTGCTGCATTTTTATCAGGCAAAACCGCAACCGGGACGATGCGTGTACCGGGTAGAAGATACTTAATAAAAGGTATCTGTACTTCGATAGAATGTTCATTATCATGTGCTGCCGGATCATCAAACAGTAAACCCGGGGCAGCATCGAGCAATTCCTGGGCGAGAGTATTATCTACGTTAACTACACCAAGCGGTGTTTCCCAAGCGCCGTCGCCAAAAACCGAATTCCGCTTAACCTGTCCGATATTATGCACCGTGCCAAAAAGTACTATTGTTTCGGGCGCGGTGAAATTTTTTATTGAAGCGAAAATGCGGGCGGCAATTTTTCCAGAAAACATCCATCCCGCATGCGGAACCACACCGGCAGCTACAGAAGATATACCGGCTGGCGGTTCATAATCGATAATAAATGATTCAATTTGCCGCTCGATGTCTCCGGCATAAAAATTTTCTGCAAACGTTTGACGAATTTTCATAATTTCCCCTGTTAATTATTCGAATTTCATTAATTAAAATCCATTACAAAATTCGTTCTAAGTATTTATGTCCTAAGAATATTATTCTTTTTTAATTCGTCTATTTTTTCCTTTTCACCAAGTAATATCAGGGTCTGCCCCGGTTTGAGCATAGTGCCGGCATCGGGATTTACAATCATTCTTCCCCTGGGCTCTTTAAGTCCGATTATTCTGAGTTCCCGCGGTATACAGCAATCTTTTATTGGTACTCCATCTAATGGAGTCCCCTCTACTATGCGAAGTTCCTGCAGTGTTAAGTTCAATTCGGATGCATCGACCACAACATCGAGGAAATTAACTACTTCGGGACTTATGAGCATAGATGCCATTCTCCTGCCTGCTATTTGGGTCGGTGATATTACTTTATTTGCTCCTGCTGAAATGAGTTTCACCTCTGCATTATCATATTCAGCGCGGGAGACTATTTCCAGACCGGGATTTATTCTTCTTGCGGTTAACGCGACAAAGAGGTTATCAGTGTCATGAGCCAGCGCCGCGATTAAGCCGCTTGCACGTTCCACACCGGCAGCAATAAGGACGGAATCCTCGACCGCATTACCGTGAATGCATAATTCATCATTTTCCTTTAAACTTTCAGCTACATTTTGATTATGCTCAATAATTACGTACGTTTTGTTCCAGTTTTTTAACTCTTTTACCGCATGACCACCCAGTCTGCCGTGCCCGCATACGATAATATGGTCTTTGAGTTTACTTATCGCTTTTTCCATTTTCCGGTCCCTAAATGTGTTTTTAATATGTCCTTCAACTATTAATGATGTAATGGAGCTGACTCCATAACCTAAAGTTGTGATACCTATGGCAATAAGAATGATAGTAAAAATTTTAGCCGCATCTCCAAGAGGGAAGACTTCCTCATACCCTACCGTTGACAGCGTAATGGTAGTCATAAATAATGCATCAATTAATGAATTTGAATAATCAGGTTCAATTATCATATAGCCGGCAGTGCCAATTATTATTACTAAAAAAATGAGAAGCAATAAAAAGAACAATTTCCGGTATAGTTCGGGTACTTTTTCGAGTGTTAGCATATACTATCAATCTTCACTTATATTAAGTTTGTAAGTTTAGTATATTCAGACTCTTAAGAAATATCTTTAAAGCATTATGAATATGTTGTTGACAATAAAAAAATAGCTAAACATATGTTTAAATGCAAGAAAAATTACAATGAAAAATGTCAAACAAAAAAATAGTTTGTAAAAGTACTAAAAATTCCTAAATTGTTACACGGAAATATTATTAAACAGAAGGATTGATAATGGTACCGGGACGCAATAAGAAAAAGCATAATATGATTGATTTGTCGGGTAAAGTATCTGTCATAACCGGTGGTTCCCGTGGTATCGGCGCTGCAACGGCGATAATGTTCGCAAAAGCAGGCTCGGATATCGCAATTAATTACAACGTTAGGAAAGACGCTGCACATGAAATGGAACAAAATATTAAAAACATTGGTAAAACCTGTATAACGGTGCAGGCAAACCTCGCTGTATCATCAGATGTTGAACGGTTCTTGAATAATGTTTTTGACCGGTTTAACCGTATCGATGTTCTTGTCAATAATCATGGTATCTGGAATGAAGATGATATTCCTATTACTAAAATGACAGAAGAGGCATGGGATGAAATGATAAACGTTAATTTAAAGAGCTGCTATCTTCTCACACGCAAGGTTGTAAAAATTATGCAGCAGCAGGGCGGCGGTAAAATCATAAATCTCTCATCAACGGCAGGACAGCGGGGAGAGGCGTATCATTCACATTATGCGGCTACAAAGGGTGCGGTTATTTCATTCACAAAATCTCTGGCAGCCGAACTTGCAGGTGATAATATTTTGGTCAATGCTGTTGCACCGGGCTGGGTCGATACCGATATGTGTGCCGGTGTATTCTCAAATCCGAAAATGAAGCAGAAAATAATTGACAGTATCCCGTTAAAACAGATTCCTTCACCTGAAGATATTGCCGGTCCGGTATTATTTCTTGCATCCGACCTTGCACGCCATATTACCGGTGAAATATTAAACGTTAACAGCGGGTCTGTTTTATGTGGATAACGAATACATTCTTTTGTTATTTTTATAATCGCAATTGACTAAACAATTTAACTTTAACATTTAAAGAGACTTACAATGAAAAATTATTATTTACTTATTTTATTTCTGCTATTGAGTGCGACCGCTGCCGTATTTTTATCATGTCATAATGACCCTTTGGCTAATCCCAATCTTTATTTTTTTCAAGAAGAAGAACAGGTCGCATTTTCATCGGAAGGATATGAGCATTTCCATATTCAAAATCTGCGCGGGAATGTTATAATTGTAAATTCAGATGACGACAGTATAAAAATCAAGCTTAATAAATACTCTACTTCTGAATTTTCCGAGGAGGTTGCGAAACGCAATATGATTTGGATCGTTGCAGGACTTGATTCGGCGATCCAGGATACGGCAGTCTATGTGATTTACTGGGAGGCTTTAAGTTTTGACATTAACCTCAGGGTTGACCTTGAAGTGCAAGTGCCTGCCGGAATTAATTTCTCATCAAGTATAACATCCGCAGGACATCAGGATATTACTGTAAATATACCGGGAAATAATACCGGGAACATATTCATTTATAATTATAATGGCAATGTTAGAATCACATTACCGCAATCCGCTTCCGCAGCAATTATTGCAGATGCTGGCACAGGGCGTATTATATTAGATACCACTTTCAATCCCGTTATTGAGGAATTTGAATTAATTTATCCGGGAGCATTATTTCGCGGATTCTTAAATGACGGTACGGGATATGTGAAAGTATCCGTTGATATAGGAGATATTATTTTTGCCGGTACGTGAGGCAGCAGATGAATTTGTTTTTAGCTTTTAGCTATTAGCTTTTAGCTATTAGCTCTTCTCTTTTATTCCGGATTTTCTTAGCTGGTACAGGGATCGCGGGATGATTTCCTTCCATTGCCGGCTTTCGATATATTTATAAAGACAATACAAAAACGCAAACGGACACACCGCTCTCCTGCCGGCAAGAATTCTCTAACAAAATTGTAACCCGCATTGTATCGTGTTATCAAAACAAAAAGCCTTAATGAAATCCTGACAACCATAAAAAAAACAGGCATGAGTAGTTCCTGATATTTGAAAAATAATTCTTCCAATTTTATCATAAACATTATATAAAATGTAACTTTTTTAGTATCTTAATCGTATATTATAATGTAAGGATTGAAAGCACAACAGAGTAATATGCATCTTCAAAAAATTACATATATGCAGTAACAGCAAGAGGGAATTTGGTGAGGTATAATAAATAAGGAAAGAGAACAATGAGAAATACTTTGTTTACAGGACTGTTTATTCTTCTTCTGTTTTTTAATTGCAGCGATGATGATGTTCAGACAACGGAAATGGAGCCTTTAACCGATGTGCTTACGTTGGAATTGTCTTTTGGTGCAGATGATGAGAAGCTTAAGAGTGAATTTCTGTTAGTGGCTCCCGAAGATATTGACGTGGATAATGAAGATAATATTTATGTCCTGGATGAAGACAAAATCAAAGTATTTGACAAAAACGGCGTGGAAAAAACCATTTTCGGCGGTCACGGACAGGGTCCCGGCGAATTTACTTACCCTAAAAAGCTTTCAATTAATTCTGAAGGTTTATTGACAGTTTTAGATCAAGATAAGATTAATATTTTTTCGGCTGATAATAAGTTTATTAAAAGAAATCGACCTCGATTCGAGCAATTATATATTAACTACATAAAGGAAAAAGCACTTTTAAATTTCAAGATACAAAGTGTCTATTCACTGAATGAAACTGAAAGAATTTTAAGTTTAACGCCTGCTAAAGAATTAAAAGGAACACTTGACCTGGTTACAGCTTATTCTTTAGTATACGAAAAATCTGATACTCTTATCGAATTAGTTCAGTACGCACCGGATAACATAAAAGGAATAAGTGATAAGATGGTTATAGGTGTAGAGCCGAATAAAAGAATGTTTTATACTCCAGATCCTTGGTATCATTTAATTGTAACTATGCTGTCTAATAAGCATGTTGCATATTCACATTCCGTGTATGATATAATAAATGACGGCAAAGAATTCAGGTACATAATACATGTTGTTAATCTTGAGAATCTTCAAAAATCCCAAATATCTCATGCTTTTAAACCGGTTGATGTACAGAAAGAAATAGATAGCGGCAAATATACTACTGAAACAGGCGAATTTCTTTTGAAAGCCAGACTTGAAAATGCAAATTACTTACCTCCACTGGATTTTCTACATTGTGATAAGAACTTACTTTTCGCGGTACACAGCACCGGATATGTGCGGAATTTGAATATATTAAAAAAAGGAGAAAAAATCGAAAGCCTGACAGATATTTTTGATATTGAAACCGGCAAATATCTCAGGTCCGCTTATTTTCCATTCATTCCGGATGTTATAAAAAATGGATATGCATACAGGACGCACCGAAATCCTGAAGGTTTTAGTATTATCGAAAAATACAAAATCGATCCAGCAGTTTACGTGAAATAGTATTTGAACAATTCACAATTTTTTGATAATTTATTGAGGTCAAATTGCGCAATATATGTTGTTTTGCATTTTTGTTACTTCTGTTTTTTAAATGCAGTCAAGAATACGATGTACAAAAATTAGAGGCGATACCAACTCTTACTGATGTCTTGACGTTAGAACTCACCTTCGGTGATGAGAAAACGATTGAAAATGTTGATTTTCTTCTGGCAGTACCCCAGGCCATGGCAGTTGATAATAATGGGGATATCTTTGTGCTTGATGAAGAACGCGTTAAAGTCTTTGATAAATCAGGAAAACCGAAAATCATAATTGGCAGACCCGGAATCGGACCTGGTGAATTTGAGATAGAATTATCTATTAGTGTGAGTCACACTGGATATTTGAATGTATTTGGCGCCCGTCAATTTAACACCTTTTCCCCGGAATATAAATTCATTAAAGGATATAGACACACGATTGAACCGCCTTATAAAATAATAAGACAAATGAATTTGTTCGGTTCGCCTTATTATGTAGAGAACATCGATGAAAAAACAAGATTATATGTTTACTTAGCATTAGAAAGTAAAAAAAATTTTGATATTATAATTCTTGAAACACCCGATTCAATTTACACAATTGAAAACTATCCGCAAACCACTCCAACTGATATTCCGGCCAGCTATTATTATATCCATGAACTTGGTGAGCTTTATTTTGGTACGCTTTCAGGTAATCGATTTGTATATTCTCATTCAGGACACGATGTTTTGGATGATGGACAAAATTTAGCCTACGTGCTTAATATAATTAATCTGGAAAATGGAAACACATCAACAATTAAACATGCTTATACTCCCGTTGTTAATACACAACCATCAAGACGATATTATGAGAATAAAGATGACGCCAAAGAAACATTAAAAATCTTTGATAAAAGATTTAAAGATGTTAAGTACTTCCCTCCTCTGAAAGCGATTAAAACAGATGGCAAATTCATCTTCGCTTTTACATGGGCTACGGGAGATTCATCAGAGGTTTTTACAGACATTATCGACGCCGATACAGAAGAATATCTTGGTTCGGCTTATTTCCCATTTATTCCCCGGGTAATCAAAAATGGATATGCATATAAGTTTAATGACTGGTGGGCAAATAATGATTTCCCATTAGTAGAAAAATACAGTATCGATCCGGCGGTGTATGGGAAATAATTTAAAGTAGATTTAATTTTTAGAAAGGATTAATGAAATGAAATTTTTTCATTATTCAATTGCCGTTCTTTTATTATTTTTTAATTGCGGCGATGATGTTGATGTTCAGCCTTTGGAAATTCCGGAAAATATTATCGAAAATGTTTTTGAACCGGAGATGACTTTCGGCAATGATGAAAAACTCGGAGATTTTTTACTGGTTAATCCGATGTGGATGGCGGCTGCAAATAACGGGGATATAATTGTTGCCGACGGGCAGTATCTTAAAATATTCAATAACAACGGCGAACCCAAAAAACTTGTCGGTGGTCCCGGGCAGGGTCCCGGTGAGTTTCCAGAACAAATTTATAATGTTTTAATAGCGGATAACGGATACATAACGGTAACCGGTTATTCAGACTTCAGAATGTTAAACATTTTCGCGCCGGATTATTCATTTGTTGAAATGACCCGTTTCGAGAATAATCCGTTAATTAAAAAACTCTCGGCAGAGGCAATTGACGGAAGATTTTATGTGGAAAGTGTTTATTCGTATGGTCCCGATGAATTTTTTGTCAACGCAGGCTGGGCAAGTAAAATTGATGAGTCTACATCGGCTTTTTATCACATCCGAAACGGGGAAGCATCATTAATCAAAGAATTTAAAGCAAAAGTGGATAAAACTACTTTAAGAATATTTCCATATTATCTTCTATCAAATAAAAGAATTATGTATATTGACCCGGAATTATTTAAAGAAAAAAGAGGTGATGACTGGTACTATATCCTTCACATACATGACCTTAATACGTATGAAACCACCCAGATTGAAAGACAATACGTTCCGGTCAGGATACCCGATTCCTTAATGGTATATAAAGAACCGAAATTACCGCCTGCCGCAAGTGAAAGCTTAAAGAAGGCAATGATAAAAGGTGAAAAGGAGCGTATTGAAGAATTGAAGAAAAAGAAGGTATATGATTTTTACAAAAAAATATATACCGATAACAATTTAATTTTTGTCGTTACGTACATAAAAGTACCGGATAAAGGATATGTTGTAGAAATTATTGATGCCGGCACCGGTGAGTATCTTCGCTCGGCATTTTTTGACTTTTTCCCTCAAGTATTAAAAAATGGGTATGCGTACAGGCTGATGTTTGACCGTAATATCTTCCCGTACGTTGAAAAGTACATCATTAATCCGGCGGTGTACGGTAAATAATTCAGGTATAATACTTATTAACATTCATGAAAGTGATGATGAAAAAATTGTTCTGGATTGTACTTTCCTGTACATTTATCTTTCTGCCGAATTCCGGGTTGTTTGCTTCAGGGACTATTACCGGAAAAGTTCTCGATATTGATGGAAATGTGCTGTCCGGCGTTAACATACGAATAAAAGGAACCGACCTGGGAACTGTCAGCAGAACCGACGGGAAATTTTTTTTGAGCGGGAGCCTTTCTGGAACACAGACACTTATAATAAGTCACATTTTATTCATAACCGAAGAAGTTTCCGTCAATGTCAAGGATGATAGTACAATAGACATAATTATCAAATTTACACAGGAAAGAAGTTTTTATCTTTCCGAGGTAGTGGTAACCGCAACAAAGTTCAACACCGAACCGGAGAAAGTACCGCAGACGATAACACTAATTCCCGGTGAAGAGGTAGAAAAAGGACATTTTTACAACGTTGGCGAGATGCTGGATTACGTTCCCGGAGTGCGCATTGTTAGGTCAGGCACTGTAGGTGCAAGCATAGGTGTTTCAATCCGCTCGCTTTACGGTAGCAAATCACTGATCCTAATTGACGGGAAACCTCTAAATGACGCATGGGAAGGAGGCGTGAACTGGAATACAGTTCCGACTGCTATGGTTGAGAGAATCGAGGTGGTAAGAGGTCCCAGTTCGGCTTTGTATGGTTCTCAGGCAACCGGAGGGGTTATAAATGTTTTTACAAAGTCCCCCCTACCCGGTTTTCACGGCTGGGTATCAGCCGGATATGAAATGAATGGTTCCCGCAAGATATCCGATGCAGATGCTGATGGCTACGGCAGAGCCGGTATTAATGCCTCAAATTTTCAGTTAAACGGTTCATACAAATCGGATAATACAAGCCATCTTGTTTCATTTGGATTGAGAAATTCAGATCAATCTTTTCCAAGCCCTTATAAGAATAAATGGAATAATTATGATATAAAGTACAAGTTAAATCACCTTTTTTCGGAAAAAATGACTTCTAACTTGAATATCGACATTCATAACGATAACTGGAGAAACGAGGCTGAAGACATCCCGGCTGAAGACAATAATAATTTTTTCGCTGCCGATTTTTTCACAAAATACCAGGGAAAACCCGGAATATTTTCCGGCAGGATATACATGAATTATACAAATAATACAAACAAGGTCATTTCAACAGATCTAAAAACAGGGAGTAAATCGTATAGATTAGGCTTGATAACGGATTACACGTTACCCTTTACCGCCCGGAATGCGTCATTGAAACTCGGGCTGGACAGTTACCTCGATTATGCAGATGTCAATTATGAGAAAGCGGTGGTAGATATGACCTATCTTGGAGTCAGTACGATTAATATCTACGATAAAAAAACCGGTCAAATTGATCAAGAACAAGCAGATACGTTCAGCGGAACTTACGGCTCAAATGCACAGGAATACAATCTTAATAACGCCGCATTATTTGCTCAATACAATCAAAATATCACTAACAGACTGAATATTGTTATCGGCGGGCGGTTCGATATTCATTCGGAATTCGGATCGATCTTTAATCCGAAGGCAGGCATAACCTTTGAAGTTTTTGACATACACAATTTTACGACAAATCTGAAACTCAATTACGGGGCAGGCTTCCGCGCACCGACCATGCGCGCGTTGTTTTCAAAATCACTCGGCGGATACGGCGATCCGAATCTGTCCCCTGAAAAAACTAATAACTTTGATATCGGTATCTTTGAACGCTTCGGCAATTTCGGTTTCCTGGAGTTAACCTATTTTAAAATGGACGTCGAGGACCTGCTTATCAATGATAAACAGGGTTCAACCGGTGAAGGTTATTGGGTCTTTATACCTGACAATCAAAGCGGGATCGATACGCTTTCTTTTCGACAAAGAAAAAACCTTGGGGATTATTCTCCCAGCGGATGGGAATTAGGTTTCAAGATCAAGCCGCACAGGCAGATAACATTAACGGGGGCATATTCCTATTTGGATCCCGGAGATTTTACATTCCAGACCTCAAAAAACAGGTATAATATTAGTATAAATGCATACCAGCCGGCGGGAAAAAACAAATTTGAAGCAGAGATACTGTATAACTATACAGGGGACGGATATTACTTTGATTTTAAAAGAAATCCATTTGATTCTTATGCAGTCACCGATGGGAGAATAGCATTTGATTTTCAAAATCTTTTCCGTATATCATTGCACGGGAAAAATCTAACGGATAAAAAGTACAGACTCTCGTATAATGCATGGCAGCCGGGAAGAACATTTGTCATACGAATTGATACACGATTCTAAACACATATTTTCATTCTCTTGCATGTAATTTTTTCACACAAAATAGACCGGATCATCCTCAGTATATCATACTATTCTTACCAGAGCCCAGAGAAAAACCGAAGTGACAAGAGACCCTGCAAAAGCCCAACGTGGATGTTTCTTAAGCGTTATTTCCCCGTTAATACCGATAGTATAACCAATAGGCACAACCGCGGCAGATATTAATGCTGCGATACTACCTCTTACAAATATATGGCCAAGGATGTACTCCGAGCCTCCGGTAACCCAGTGCTCGTACCGCATGATATATGTACTCAAGAGCGCAAAAAAAGCTCTCCCCCCATATGCACTCAGCAAGCCGGTTAGACTGCACCGTAAGAGAATCCTGCGATTATCCTTCATCAAAACTGTTGAAAAAACATCAAATATCAATCCAAGAGCGAATATTGCCAGGAGATGACAATAATTGGGCGATGCATTTACCAGTTTAAAAACCGCTGCAAACGCCCCGATAAAGGTAGATGTACCGGCTCTGTTCATGACACCTCTTCCCACGGCAAGAATAAAAAGAGCCCAGACAGCGAGCCAGACCGAAGCGTAAGGCACGTCGTACCCGAATAGAATTTCTCCGACAACGACCTCAACTATGCCCCATAGAGAACCAAACAGGAGCAGCCATAACCACAGCTTAATGTCTTTCATCGCACATCTCCTTCTTTAGTGCGGTCAAAAATATGTAAAATGTCTCTTTCACACTTCTTTTTAAGATTGGGAATCAATTCCGATAACACGTATGTATTAATGCTATTTTATCAGGTTGTTTATTCCTTCCATTTGTGGATCTTATAATATTCATCCACCATTTTTTGAATATTAATAGTCGAGCCTTTTGTCGGTCCTTCCTTTAACGGCTCTTTCTGGAAACGTTCGGGTAATGTATCGTCTTTACGGGAAACGCCGAATTTCTGATTGAGCTTGCGATCAACATCGATAGCATCCCCCAATATTTTTTCAAGATATTCCGGCGAATAATCAATCCCGGTACCCGTCTTGAGAAGTGCGGAAGCCTTCTTAAAATCCAAAATGTCCATGCAAAGTCCTACGTTTTTACACATTGTCAGGCAATCGGTCAGAAGTGCAATCTTTTCAGACCAGCATACCAGAGCGGCTTTTCCCTCCTCTGCGAGTCTATCCGCAGCCTTTTCAGTACCGAAACGCTTGTAAGCCTCCTCTTTCCTGTCGGTCAGTTCAAAGTAGGGTTCAGCACGAAGATGGTCTGCTCCCCGTGAGGAAATAGCATACGTAAGACCGTAGGCTTTGATTCCCCGGGGATCCCCACAGATGATGTCCAGTCCTTTAACATGCAAAGCCAGTTTCTGAGCTTCTTCACTAAAGGCTTGCGACATTTTTTTTGATCCGTCTGCCATTCTGTCCCCTATTCCCCGGCGATGTACTATCATATCAACAGCTTCCCGAATCTTATCTGTCTCTCCCCATGTAATTTGAAATCCATCCAATTCGTTGGGATGAATCAAACCCTTCTCCTGGCACTCTATTATCCAGCAAATCACTTCTGAGGTAGATACGGAATCCATACCCATCTGGTTCAGATACCAGTTCATTTCCAGGGCAAAAGGAAGGTTTCGGTTCCCGATTCGTGAAGTAAAACTGCAAAGAGTTTCAAATTCAGGACCTTCTGCTTCTAAATCATCGACTACATAATAGCGGGAACAATGAAGATTACAGTTGAAGCATGCTTTGTTTTTTACTTTAAATGTACTTGCCAGCTTTTGCCCTGAAATTTCGTCCACGTATCGACAAATCCCCTCCTGAAAATGGTTAGTCGGCAGGATACCGATACCGTTAAGGTCCTTTATCAGCATGGTGGTACCCATCTGGTAGCGCTTCAGGTATTCATTATGTGTCAATATGCTTTTTTCAATTTCTTTTACCACATCCAGAAAACCAAGAGTATCTGCTACTTCCACGGGAAGTGAACCCCTTACAGCCACCGCTTTTATATTTTTCGACCCCATAACGGCGCCCATACCGGT
>LJUD01000284.1 GCA_001304035.1 bacterium SM23_31
AATAATCGCAAGCAGTTCAACATTTTCATAGTAGCGACCGAGATTATCCACAAGAAACAGCCGTTCGCACGTCGTATCAATTATAAAACCGGCATCGGCATCCAGCGATTTGACAATAGTCTTGAGCCGCTTAATCCGTTCCTTCCGCTGTTTTTTTGATACGGTTAGATAAGCCGGATCAAGGAAAGCATTCAATGACACAACATCCAGGTTTAATTTGCTGAGCAGTGCCGGGAAAATGTTACTTGCCGGTCCAAAGGAGAAATCCACAACCACCGTCATTTTTAATTGTTTAAAAATATCCTTATCCAGTGTTTCAAGAAAGTTTTCCCGGTAAATGTCATACGGTCGTGCAGTGTAATCGAGAATGCCCACAGCGGATTGTTCAACTCTTGCATAATCTTCACCAAAGAAGAGGCGTTCGACCTTTTTGCATTTGTTAGCATGGAGGTCTAATCCGTTCGAATCTAAAACAACAATATCAATTTTTTGCTCATCATACGGGGACCTTCGGATATGTATTCCACCTTTTTTAACTGAACCGCGCAGCGCCTGGCGTACAACCGGTATTGGGGCAATGTTCATGGCTTCCAAATTGATTCCCATAGACATAAGTCCGGACTGCACTGCATTTGCAACCATAAATGAGGTTTTATCGTTGTCTCTGCTGGTATAGACGGCTGAGCCGGCGCCCCAGAATGCGCCTAATGCGGAACCAAGCCGGGCTGCAAACTCCGGCGTAATCTCAAAGTTTGCAACGCCTGAAATTCTTGCATCGGTAAAAAGCTCTTTCAGCCACCGGTCGCGCCATACAAGGCTGGTCGAGAGAATGGTATCGCTTGCGATAGTCTTCTTGGGCCAGATTTTAACCTGGGATTTGATTATAGACCGGTCACCGATCACAACGTCCTCTCCGATAAAAACCTTATCCGAAATTGTTGACGACCTGCCGGTGCGCGTCCGGGATGCCGCTACGGCATTTTTGATATTGCTGCTTTCTCCCACCTGTACGTTATCCCACAGTACAGAGTTAGTAATGCGGGCTTTTTTTTGAATGACTGCTCCATCACCGATAACCGAATTCTGTATATATGCTTTATCTTCAATTTTCACGTTATTACCTATTACCACGGAACCGGCAAACTTCACGGTATCGGAAATCTCGGTATTACTCCCAAGTATAACGTCCTCTTCACTATTGCCTTCACCGGAAACACACACCTTGCCGGCGAGACAGTCCCGGTGTACGGCAAGGTATTCATCAAGGTTACCGATGTCTTTCCAGTATCCTTCGCCGGGAAAACCAAAGAGCGCTGATTTTTCGTTGAGCATTTTCGGGAAGAGATTGTTTGAAAAGTCAAACTCCTGGTCATCCGGGATTTTATCCATAATCGAAGGCTCAAGCATATATATTCCCGAATTAATCCTGTCTGAAAAAACCTCTCCCCATGATGGTTTTTCAAGAAACCTATTTACATGATGATTTGAATCCGTCATAATGATTCCGAATTGCAAGGGATTTTGCACTTTTGTAAGAAAAATTGACGCATCAGCCTTGAGGTTCTTATGAAAATTATAGAATTCTGTCAGGTTTGCATCGGTAAGGAGGTCTCCGCTGATAACCAGAAACGTGTCGTTTATATAATTGCGGGCAAATTTTACACATCCCGCGGTACCGAGATCGACTTCGGGCTGGAGGTATGTTATTTTTGCGCCGAAATCCGTCCCGTCACCGAGGTATTCCCGAATCAGTTCCGGCTGAAAAAACAACATAACAATAATATCCGTAAAATTGTGCTGTTCTAAAAGGTGCATAATATGCCCGATAAGCGGGCGGTTCATAATTGGAACCATAGGTTTCGGAATGTTCATTGTCAGGGGCCGCAGCCTTGTTCCAAATCCTCCAGCCATAATAACAGCTTGCATTAGTATACTCCTTTTAAAAATTTTACCGCAGATAACGCTAATTTGATAATCTCTCGCAAAGCCGCAAAGTTCAATTATAAATAACAAGACTTTTGTAAATTTTGAAAGTTGGAGAATTTTATAAACAATATTGAGGAGATTGCTTCGTCGCTTCGCTACTCGCAACGACGACTTGAGCATGTGTTAAACCTTCAAAATTGTTTGGGGGTGATTTAAACATCATAAAATTACAGTTGATTTAAAAAATACAAAAGTCCTGTTACTAGTTGATTTAAAAATGATTTATTTAGTTTATCTTTCATTTTTATCATGCTCGTAATATTTATCTTTGAAAAATAGTGAAATATATTTCATATAGCTTAGAAAACAACGTGCTTCTACATAATATTTCAGTTAATTTTCTGAACCACTTACACTAAAATTATATAAGGCACATAGAATTAAATTTTTCACAAAACTTCAATTAAAGCATGGCGGTTCAGTCAAGAGCAGCCAATTGTTAGTCAGCCCCAAATACAGTCGTTACAGAGGTTGCCTTTTCAGGCAGCTGACAATTTTCTTTTTCGCAATTGCCTCAAACACACTCCAATCGCTGAGAACAAGAAGATACTGATGAGTCCATTCACCGGCGAAATCAGCCAGTCGGTCCCCGGTACGATCTGGATATGATGTTCTGTAAAGAGTTGGTTGAGAAAGGCATCTTCCACCATGTGCATCAGAACTGCCGGCCAGAAGGAATTTACCAAAAGGCGAATCTCACCATATACCATTGCCCAGGAGATCATCACCACGATCGACAAGGGAATAAAGACTGCCAAGTCCAACGTGGTGAAGTTTTGGAGAACAGCTCGATCTAGGAAAAACAGATAATATGGAATGTGCCACGCCCCCCAAACGATTCCGACAATAAAGTGCCCCACGAAATCATTTAGACGAAGGGAATACACTTTTGGAGCAAGATACCCGCGCCATGCAGCTTCTTCAAAAATATTTTTTATAAATTGTGGTAGGATACCCAGTGTGAAAGCTTGCAATATCAGGCCAAGCGTGTTCAGTGAGAAATTAGGAAATGTGATCAAACCTAAGCCACTGCCAATTATCAAGACGAGTAGCGTCAACACGGGATAGACGAGAAGTGCGATAACATACCACGATGCATTCCTCTTGAAGTTTGGCTTGATTCCAAAATCCTTCCAGCCATCCCCGGCAAATGTCCTCAGTAACAAGGAAGCCCCAAATGGGGCAATAATCCACAATAGTATACCAATGCCTTCTGAAGCCGGATTATCCATAAGCACATCCAATCCTCGCCCAATCCACCCAATCGCAAGTACAACAATGATGAAAATAGCCAGATTGCGAATGGTAGTTCTATTGCTTTGCTTTTGGATATTCATTGTATTGAACCCCTTAAAAAATTAAATAGCAACCATCTGAAGCAGGTTGTCTAACCTATGATTAAACCAAAAGTTTTACTATTATTATACAAGACTTTTGTAAATTTTGAAAGTTGGAGAATTTTATAAACAATGATTGAGAAGATTGCTTCGTCGCTTCGCTCCTCGCAATGACGACTTGAGCATGTGTTAAACCTTCAAAATTGTTTGGGGGTGATTTAAACATCATAAAATTACAGTTGATTTAAAAAATACAAAAGTCCTGAAAATACAAAAGTCCTGTAAATAAAATTATCCTTTGCGACTTTGCGGCTTTGCGAGATATATTCAATAATACTACTCTTTAATAACATTGCCTTTGCCTCTTGTAATATTCCGAAATTGTGCAGAAAATTCCTCAATCCGGTTTTTACGAATACTGCATGTAATATTATTTGTTTCTCCGAATTCACGCTGAATAATTGCAGCATTAAATTCAGCAATAAGCCGTTCAACGGCGCCGGTCATTTTGTATGTAAACGTAATACGAATCGTACCGGTTCCAAACCGCTGAACAACTTTTCCTATTTTAAGAGCTGCATTAACCGACTCGGCATAAGCGCGTGCCAGACCGCTGACACCGAGCTTTGTTCCTCCGAAGTACCGAATAACAACGCAAATAACATTAGATAATTTATGTCCTTGAAGCGTTGCAAGGATTGGTTTTCCCGCCGTACCGGCGGGTTCACCGGCATCGCTCGACCGGTAAATATCCCCGGTTTCGGTGCGAACTATAAAAGCGTAACAGCAATGGGTGGCATCATGATATTTTGCCTTCAGTGATTTCAGGTACTGTATTGCACCGGGTTCCGTTTCAACCGGGCTGATAAATGCAATGAACCGCGATCCGCGAACGGTAATTTCCGCTTTTACTTCTTCTGCAATCGTGAGATAGGAATCGCCGTTCGCATCCTGATTCATAATGGTCAACCATAAAGGCTGAAGAGTACTAAAAAATATGATACAAATTTTTAAATTAAAACAATTCTCTGAAGAATACCAGCTTTTCCATGCGGCAGCGGGATATAATACTATAACAGTATATAAAAAATTATGCCCAAAATCAAGCCGTTAACGCAGCAAATCGGTCGTAAGTTTTCGAAGGAAATATGCCATAACGACATATATAATGCCATAACGACATATTATTATGAAAATCGAAAAATAAACCTGCATTCCGGCTAAAATTGTAAGTAGATGATTACTAATGAATTACAAAGTATTTTATTACAATTTATACAAATGGAATACATATTGCAATAATAATTTATACTTTTTAATATTTTGAGATATATGATTTAAAATATAACAACACAGAATATAAAAAATATAACAATAAAATTTTAACAAAGAGGAGAGAACAATGGGAAAGATTATTGGAATCGATCTTGGAACAACAAATAGCTGCGTTTCAGTTATCGAAGGGGGCAAGCCGGTGGTAATTCCGAATTCGGAAGGCGGGCGTGTTACGCCGTCTGTTGTTGCTTTTACAAAAAACGATGAACGCCTGGTAGGTCAGGCGGCTAAACGGCAGGCTGTAACCAATCCGGAGAACACCGTATATTCAATCAAGCGGTTTATGGGGCGCATGTTTGATGAAGTTTCGGAGGAGATTAAGGGAGTACCCTATAAAGTGATAAGAGGCAAGAATAATGTTGCACGGGTAAAAATTAAAGACAAGGAATATTCTCCCCCGGAGATTTCCGCAATGGTACTTCAGAAAATGAGACAAACTGCGGAAGATTACCTGGGTCATAAAGTTACTGAGGCTGTTATAACCGTTCCGGCATATTTTAACGACAGCCAGCGGCAGGCTACCAAGGAGGCAGGAATTGTTGCCGGTCTCGACGTAAAAAGGATTGTAAATGAGCCGACCGCGGCATCTCTTGCATACGGATTGGATAAGAAAATCGATGAAAAAATTGCGGTGTTTGACTTTGGCGGCGGTACCTTCGATATCTCGATTCTTGAGATAGCAGAGGGAGTATTTGAAGTAAAATCTACAAACGGTGATACGCACCTCGGCGGTGATGACATCGACCAGAGGCTGGTTAACTGGATTGCCGATGAATTTAAGAAACAGGAAAATATTGACCTGCGCAAAGACGCAATGGCGCTGCAGCGTCTCAAAGAAGCAGCAGAAAAAGCCAAAATGGAACTTTCTACTACGGCACAGACAGAGATCAATCTTCCGTTCATTACTGCTACCGACACTGGGCCCAAGCATTTGAATATGACGTTAACCCGGGCAAAATTCGAGCAGCTTAATGACGACATTTTTCAGCGCCTGATCGATCCTTGTATACAAGCATTAAAGGATGCAAATCTTACAAAAGGTGACATCGACGAAGTTATCCTTGTCGGCGGCTCGATCCGTATTCCCAAGGTTCAGGAAATAGTCAAGGACATTTTTGGCAAAGAACCGCATAAAGGTGTGAATCCCGACGAAGTCGTTGCTATGGGCGCTGCTATTCAGGGCGGAATATTAGGCGGTGACATCGATAAAGATATCGTTCTGCTGGATGTTACGCCGTTAACACTCGGTATCGAGACCCTCGGCGGTGTTATGACAAAACTGATTGAAGCAAATTCGACTATTCCTATTAAAAAGGCTGAAATCTTCTCCACGGCTGCGGATAGCCAGACTACCGTTGAAATTCATGTGCTTCAGGGTGAACGACCCATTGCTATTGATAACAAGACGATCGGGCGTTTTCATCTCGACGGTATTCCACCTGCTCCGCGCGGCGTTCCGCAGATAGAGGTTACGTTCGATATCGATGCAAACGGAATATTGAACGTGTCGGCAAAGGATAAAGCTACCGGAAAAGAGCAAAAAATCACCATTACCGCCTCGAGTGGATTGAGCGAAGATGAAATAAAGAAAATGAAAGATGATGCCAAAATACATGCGGAGGAGGATAAAAGACAAAGAGAAAAAGTCGACATCAAAAACCAGGCTGACCAGATGGCATGGCAGACCGAGAAGCAGATTGAAGAGATGAAAGAAAAACTCGATGCAGAAACAAAAAATAAACTCGAAGCCGGCGTCGGGAGGCTTAAAGAGGCAATAAAAACAGAAAATACGGACGAAATGAAATCCGCAATGGATGCATTGACGCAGATATGGAACGAAGCCTCGCAGAAGATGTATCAACAGACCGCCCAGGAAGCACCATTTACGGAAGGCGGAGAACAGGAACCGCCGAAAGAAGAGAAAAAGGCGAAGAAAAACGATGATAAAGAAATAAAAGACGCCGATTTTGAGGTAGTGGATGATTGATGATTAGCTATTAGCTTTTAGTTGTCAGTTGTTGGGGAGTTCAGCTCGTCTAAGTTCTCTGTTGGTCCCGCTTAGCGGGATCACCAACAGAGTGATGAGTTTATATCGACGGGTTTTGATAATATCAAAGGTCACGGCGCGCCGTGACCCCTGCTGAGATTCCGTTGGGGATTCCCCCAAAAATTGAATTGCACCTGTTTTTGGAGATTTGAGAGTGCAGCTATTTTAAAATCTTGTTTATATGGTCAAAAAAATTAATGGAGCTAAAATGAGGACAAGATCGATATTAGATTATATTAAATTTGGAACCTCTTTAAGTTTTTTTTATTAAGTTAAAAAACAGGCTGTGCAAACGTAGAGGCGACCCGGCGGGTCGCGCCGCTACCTGTCCATTATACATTATTGGCTTCGGGACTGTCTTGTGCAAATGTAGGGGCGACCCGGCGGGTCGCCCTGGAAATCTTGCTTCAATAGTGTTTCATAGAATGATATTTAAAATTTCAATGAATTTTAATGCTCGTTCAAGTTTGTCATATAATTATCACTTTGGGATAACTTGAACCAAAATTTTAACTCAGCGTCATTGAAAGGGAATAAATAAGGTAATAAAATTATGATGGACATAGATAAATTTACAATAAAAGCCCAGCAAGCCCTTGCGGCTGCGAAGCGCATTGCTTCGGATAATGCGCACCAGCAGATTGAGCCGGAGCACATGTTTCTTGGACTGCTGGAAGATAAAGAGAGTATCGTCGGGTCTATACTGAAGAAAGTAGGACTCGATACCGATATGCTCAAGAATAAAGCACAGAACGTATTGGAAAAATTTCCAAAAGTTACCGGCGCCGGAATAGGTAGTATATACCTTTCCCCGCGTTCTGCAAAAGTCATGGATGAAGCCTGGAAGGAAGCCGAGCAGCTCAAAGATGAATTCATTTCAACGGAACATTTGTTACTGTCTCTTACCGACGATAAGGAGCTTGCCGGACGGATTTTTGCCGGTGCAGGCGTAAAGAAAGAAGATATTCTCGAGGCGCTCAGGTCAATCCGGGGAACACAGCGTGTAACGGATCAGAGCCCGGAAGACAAATACCGTGCATTGCAGCGGTATGCACGCGACCTGAACGACCTTGCCAGAAAAGGGAAACTCGACCCGGTGATCGGCAGGGACGATGAGATACGGCGGATTCTCCAGGTGTTGAGCCGGCGCACAAAAAATAATCCCATCCTGCTGGGCGATCCCGGCACCGGCAAGACGGCAATTGCGGAAGGACTCGCACACAGGATTGTTGCGGGGGATGTACCGGAGAGTCTGAAATCCAAACGCATAATGGCTCTTGATCTTGGGGCGCTGATTGCGGGTTCTAAATTCAGGGGTGAATTCGAGGACCGTTTAAAAGCGGTGCTTAAGGAAATTGAAGAATCGGAGGGTGAGGTCATTCTTTTTATTGACGAATTGCATACACTTGTCGGGGCGGGCGCCGCCGAAGGTGCGATGGATGCGTCGAACATGCT
>LJUD01000285.1 GCA_001304035.1 bacterium SM23_31
GAGGCTCCCATAGGAGTTTTAAACCCATATGTGAGTGTGTTTCCACAATCCCCGGTATGACATACTTTCCACGGGCATCGATTACTCTTGCACCGGAGGGAATTGAAACGTCAGCACCTACTGCACGTATTTTCCCGTCCTGCACCAACACGACTCCCGAAGGAATTACCGGGCTGGTTACGGGATAGATTCGGGCGTTCGTTACCGCAAGAATCTGTTGCTGCTGACCGGTTGCCTCAGTAATTGTCAGCGTATTAGAAATCATCAACAGGAGTGGAATAAGGACAAGGTACATGAAATTTTTCTTAATATTATTCATGGCGATATAAAACCTCCTTCCCGTAAAATTTGTGTGTTTAAAAACTTAAAGGGCATTTAATGAAATAAAGTTGTCAAATTATATACTACTACCGGAATTTTTGGAAAATTGGCATGAACAAAATATTATGTTTTCCTATAACGTACTCGGTAACGTTTCAGACCAGAAACTGGAAACCTGTTAATAAGTCCTCCTTAGAAAAGGGGGATTAATGACATAAACCATCGCTCTTCCATAGGGACGGCTTACGCCTCGTGAGGAAATTGCAAAAAAGGTTCTAATTCCTAACTAATATTTTATACAATTCCCTATTTCTCAGATTGATAAGTGGGATTATGATACTATATTTCCCTTTTTGTCAAGAGGGACTATAACCCCCTTTATCCCCCTTTGTTAAGAGGGAATATTTAGGCGATTTGCCTTAATCACAAAATTAATAAAAGTCAAAATACTACTATTTATTACGTATAGGCTTGGTATATTAAGCCCATAAATCATTCTAATGAATGATATAGAATTCTTCCATCATCGCACGCCACTTTTTCATTAATTCCTCGTTGAGATCAAGCGGTGGTACGGCATCTTCGGGAAGAAACGGTCTATAAGGATTTTCTTCGGCATACGCTTCAAATTCATCCCTCAATTTCTTGAGTTCTTCGGGCTTGGTGAGAAGGTCAATAGCGGAAGCCGCCATTGCCTTTGCTCCGGCATTTAAGCCCTTCCACGCTGTCGTGCCATAATTAGTTGCGACTGAAGACCAATGATGGCTCACGGCGCCCGGGACTTGCCCAGGAAATCTGATTGTCGCCGTTGGAGTCACAAGAGTAACATCCCCTACATCGGATGAGCCTCCACCGACGAATGTGCCGCTTGGTTCTCTAAGGCTGCCGACCCTGTCCGACATTCCCGTCTCTCTCCTGCCAAGTTCTTTCTGAAGAGCCCTGGCAAAAGCATGTTCTTCCTCAGTCCACTCCGGCATACCGACAAGCTCGATGTTCTTCTGGAACAACTCCGCAGCGGCTTTATTGGCGTGACGCTGGTGAATTGCAGTGAGGCAGCGAATTTCTGCCAGTTCTGCTCCCGTGGCAAGGGCTGCAGCTTTTGCACAGTTGACTACCTTTTCGTACATTTCCTCAACCCTGTCATCGGAGTTTCTGACGTAGTACCAGACGCTTGCCTTATCGGGAACAACGTTAGGCGCTTCTCCCCCTTCAACGATTACGTAATGCATGCGGTATGTATAAAAAAGATGTTCGCGAAGCATGTTTGTTGCATCGTTCATTAATTCAACCGCATCGAGGGCGCTGATTCCTCCCCACGGCGATGCACCATGAGCGGTCCTGCCTTTGAACGTGAAAATAGTCGAAAAAAGTGCATTCCCGCTTGTTCCATACGAAGTCGAAAATCCGCTGCTGCTGTGGTTGTCGATTACCGCATCCACGTCATCAAACAGCCCTGCTCTTATCATGTAAGGACGGCTTATAACCGTTTCCTCAGCAGGCGAACCGAAGACCTTTATTGTTCCTGTAAATCCATATTTGTCCATCGACTCCTTGACAGCAATTGCGGCAGCGGCGGCTGCCGTGCACATGGTGTTGTGACCGCAGCCATGTCCGGGTTTTGCGAAAGCATGGGAAGGGCATCAAACTCGCCGAGAATGACTATCACAGGCTTTCCGGAGCCATAAGATGCCACAAAACAGGTGGGCATATCAGCCAAGCCGCGTTCAACCGTGAATCCGGCATCCTCCAATGTCTCAGCCAACAGTTCCGACGACTTAAATTCCTGCATTCCAAGTTCAGCAAATGACCAGATTGCATCAGAAATCCTACCAAACTTTTCAACCACCTGGGGCTGGCTCAGCCAGTCGAGAACAAGCTGTTTTTCCGGCGCTACTTCTTGAGCGATGATCGTTTGCGCACTTAGACCCAAAATCAGGATGGCGCTTATCACGCAACATTGGATACTCTTCCTTAATACTTTTACCATCATAATAACCTCCTGTGAATTTTGTGCCAACTGTTTTTATAAAATTTTCATCTTAAATCAAACTGAAAGAAATTATTCATTACAAAAGGTGATCCATAAGGGCGAAGTATTTTGGGATATTTCTATAAAATCAGGATTACTCTTTCGTCTAAAATGCTTCGCCCCTAATGGATTATATTTCATTTTATCATATATTATAATAAAAAATAGTCTCTCTAATCAACTTTTACACCTCTCTGCCAGAGGCAGATCAGCCTCAGGCTGAAAAATTCTCCCATTCGTGTTTGATCCTCTCCATGAGCTTCTTTAAGCTCTTCTTTCCGCGGACACGAAATCGAGGATTATATCTATCTAATTCCCATTTTAACGGGTTGTTTGTGATATATTCCCGGATTTTCTGCAAATCGGCATCATTTCTGATAATATGCTCATAATAATTCCTTTGCCATAATGGTGTGCCCCGTTCATTCCGCAGATTGTTAATCTTCTTGGTTGCGGCGGATTTAAATGAACGAATTATTGCTGGCAATGAACCTGAAATCATTTCACCGAATTTACGATAATTGCGGTCATTTTCCGTATTTGTAGGGGCACAGTCCCGCCTTGGCGGGATGCCCCTACGTGTATCAATCATAAATAGAATTCCATGAAAATGATTTGGCATTACCACATACGCATCTAATACAATGTTTTTGCGTTTTTCACCTGTCCTTCGCCATTCAATATCCACTATATTACCATATTCATTCAGACACATTGTACCGTTTCGTATCTCTCCAAACAAACATTCACTGTTATGGGTACATATCGTCACAAAATACGCTCCAGGTCGCGTGTAGTCATACTCCTTCAATCTGATCGATCTTCGATGATGTTTTTCCGGAACTTTTAGCATATTCTTTTAAATACAAGGTTTTTATCCCAATCTCTCACACCTCAAAATTCTCCCATTCGTGTTTGACTCTTTCCATGAGGTTTTTGGAGTGGTCATTAGTTTCAGCTTCGTATCCTCAGCCTTATACACAACACCCATGCCACCTTCGCCGAGTTTTTCTAATATCTTATAATGAGAAATCATCTCACCTATCATAGGAAACCTCTTAGAAAGTATTTCAATATTTGTAATGGAAAAATCTATATTGGGGATGAAATTTTATTTGCGGTCTATGTTTTTTGTAACCTCAGAACAATGTAGATAATAATGCCTTTTAAATCAATAAAAAAATGCTTTGATTTTTGGGTTGATTTATATTAAGCGTTGATTTATATTAAGCATATAAAAAAATGAAATTGACAAAACAATGCCAAAAACAGCCGAATTTCGTTTCTACGAGGAACTCAACGATTTTCTGCCTGTAGATAAAAGAAAATCCTGGTTATTATATGATTTTATGGGTAAACCTACCGTAAAAGACGCTGTAGAATCTATTGGTGTTCCGCATACGGAGATTGACCTTATACTCGTAAATAGTAAATCCGTAACGTTTTCTTATCACCTTAAGGATGGAGATAAGGTTTCGGTTTATCCCGTATTCGAAAGTTTGGATATCTCAAACGTAACCCACCTAAGAGAAAAGCCGCTCCGCAAGCCCAAGTATATCCTGGACGTTCAACTCGGCAAGCTTGCCAAATACCTCCGAATGCTCGGTTTCGATACTCTCTTTGAAAATAATTACGACGATTCCGAAATCGTTAAAATAGCAAAGGCTGAAAAACGCACTATCTTAACAAGGGACGTCTCAATACTCAAAATCAAAGCCGTAACCCACGGCTACTGGATCAGGTCTCAAAAACCGACAGAACAAATAACCGAAGTGATTACACGTTTTGACCTTTATTCGAACATCAAGCCCCTTTCCCGGTGCATTGCCTGTAACGGAATAATAAATAAAACGACAAAAGAATCTGTCATACATAAATTACAGCCGAAAACAAAGCGGTACTACAATGAATTTTATCAGTGTAAATCGTGTAAAAAAGTCTACTGGAAAGGTTCGCATTATTATAAAATAAAAAGTTTTGCAGCACAATTAAGAAAAAGAAGTTCTCAAAAGTTAACCGGCACCGGAATAAAATAACATCAGAGTGACATACTTAATCCGAAAAATTCTTAAAAAACTGCCAATATCAACTTACTTACTCACCACAATAAAACAATAAAATATACCGGGTAAGAAATCCGCCGCATGTACATCTTTCGTTCTAAATTATTTTTTCAACCTCTTTATACACATTTATAATAATTTTTCGTTAAAAAAGGAACTTATTGAAGCATTAGTAAGTCATACAGTATAGGAAGTGCATTTACAATACCCTGTGTCGAACTTTAATTTTACTGAAAGAAAGAAACCGTTTTTAACCGTATCTAATTTCAACAATTTGTTATAAAATCGTTATACCTGATTTCCAATAACAATTAAAGGAATTGGTGGATTTATATAAAATCATTTTACATTTTCCGGGGAGGACAATATTATGAACATGTCATACACTACTTTGAAAAAATGCAGTCTTTGCGGTATAATCACGTGTGCTATTGTTTTATTTTCCGGCAGTATATTCTCTACTAAAGCCCAGGTGAGAATTATACCACCGCTCCAGGAAATGCGTATCTGGACACCACAATTACTATTAGATAATCTTATCATAAAAGGCACCGTTAAGAACAGCGTAGTCGAGGTTCACTACAGACAGGAACTCAGGAATCGATTTCAGCATACTATTGAAGGAGAATATATATTCCCTGTTCCTTCCGGTGCATCTGTTTCTGAATTTGTGCTTGAACAAAACGGGAAAAAGCTCAAGGGAGAGATTCTTGATGCAAAGGAAGCGCGCACCCGTTACCGGGAGATTGTACGGAAACTGGTCGATCCGGCATTACTTGAGTACATTGGTCAAAAACTCATGCGTGTCAAGATATTTCCGATACCCCCCGGTGAAAACGCAACGATCACATTTGATTATTCTCATATTTCAGGTCGTGAAGCCGGAATGGTCAAGATTGTACTGCCGGTTGCCACAGTAAGCACTAATTACCCGCCCCAGAAAGCATCTATTGCCGTTGAATTGGCTTTCCAGGACAGCCGGGGCATCGAAAATATCTACTCTCCAAGCCATAAGATTGATATTGTACGACGCGACAACGAGCAGGTAACAGTGGGAATAGAACAATCCGAGACGTTACTCACCAGCGACATTATTCTTTATTACGGATACACTGATGAAAAAATTGCCGCCGATGTTTTGTTCCACCATGAAAAAGGTGAGGACGGATATTTTCTTCTCCTATTAAGCCCGACAGACCGGTATCAGCGGCAGCAGATCCTGGAAAAGGATGTGATATTTGTAACTGACAAATCAGGGAGCATGGAAGGAGAAAAGATCGAGCAGGTTAAAGACGCATTAAAATTCAGTTTAGAAAATCTAAACAATAATGACCGGTTTAACATTATTAAATTTTCCACAGGGATAACGCAGTTCCAGGAAAAACTTGTTTCTGCGGAGAATTTCAGGGAATCCGGTATTGAATTTTGCGGCGCCATAGAAGCAGAAGGCGGTACAAACCTGCACGAGGCGCTCCTTTCAGCCCTTGCGATGACAGAATCCAGTACTAATCCGTGCTATATAGTCTTCCTCACCGATGGATTACCAACAGTCGGCAAAACGAATATCAGTGAAATTGTGAAAGATGTTACCGGGCGCTCAGGCGAAAATGTCAGGATTTTCAACTTTGGCGTTGGAGTTGATGTCAATACACACCTTCTCGATCTGCTGGCTGAAGAAAACAGCGGGGTCTCTACATATATTCAACCGGGTGAGAGAATAGACCAGGCAGTGAAAGACTTTATGATGAAAATTGCATACCCTGCAATGACCGACGTGAAGCTGCAATTTAACCAAATTGCCGCTTATGATGTATACCCGAAAGATGTGCACGATCTATTCGAAGGTGATCTTGTCTCGGTAGTAGGACGTTATTCCGCCTCCGGAAAGAGCACCCTGTCCGTCAAGGGAAGGCTGGATAAAGAGAGTGTGGAATATACCCACGAGGTTGAATTCCCGGAAACGGAAACAGAAAACGATTTTCTCCCCCGTTTATGGGCTACACGCAAGGTCGGATACCTTCTTGACAATATTCGGCTGCATGGAGAGAATCAGGAACTGGTGGATGAGATCAA
>LJUD01000286.1 GCA_001304035.1 bacterium SM23_31
GTAGGTGAGGTTAAGGTCGCTGGTTTGACGACCGATCAGGCCTCAGCCGTTCTTGCAACGCGGTTAGAGAAATATTTCATCCATCCTGTTGTATCCATTATCCTTCAGAGCCCGACTCTACCTTATGTTTCTGTTTTCGGTGAAGTTCTGCGGCAGGGAGCGGTTGATTATCAAAGAGGTTTGAGAATAACAGACTATATTGCGCTCGCTGGTGGTCCAACTTCGACCGCGAACTTGGGGAATGTCAGGGTTGTCAGATTCCAGTTGGGCGGCATGGTGGCCAAGACAGCACAAACCATCAATGTCGATCGAATTTTGAAGAAAGGTGATATTACATATAATTACGAGCTCAAGTCCGGTGATTGGATTTACGTGCCGAGGAGGTTTACAGTCAATTGGAGCACCGTGCTCACAACCCTTACCCTAGTTGTGTCAGTTCTGAATCTATACATTACATACGACAGGCTGTCTGAATAACCACGCACTATGTACTGTATTCACGTTTTGCTGAAATCACATTCACATTGAAGCTACGCTCCGCTGAGACCACGCTGCGCTGAAGATATGTTTACATTGAAGTCACGCGATGCTGAAGTCAAGAGGAGATGAAGAAGCTCAGGAGTTTTAAGGACTTGGTTGTGTGGCAATTAGCATCCGAGTTTTCTAAAGAGATTTATGTTTTGGTACAGACGTTCCCAATCAGTGAGCGATACTCGCTTTCTGATGATCTGCTGCGTGCTGCTCGCTCCATTCCAGCAAACATTGCGGAAGGTTGGGGCAGGCTTTTTCCGAAGGAAAAAATATCTTTCTACAATATTGAAAATGGTTCTGCAGAAGAATGTGCAAATCATCTAATTGAAGCACGAAATGCTGAATATGTTGATAATGAAACGTCCGAGCGATTACAGAGAAAAGTGCACGTTATTGCGGTTAAGCTAACTAATTTGATTTCATCAACTCGCAAACGAATAAAGTTTTCAGCAGGGCGTGTCTCCAAAAGTGATTGAAGCGAGTGTTATCAGAGGGCTATGATTGTGCCTGCAATTTCCAGTAAAAGGATGCGCAATGAAATGTGTCTTCAATCCGCCTAGGCGGATGTGTTTTCAGTGAAACGTGAATTCAGGTTCAGGGAGGTAGGTTATTAATAACGATAAAGGAAACCGTGTGAAAAGAGAAGACACCATCGACATCCGTGAACTCGTGAACGTTTTCTTCCGCCGCAAGAATTTGTTCTTCTACATCACCGTCCCTATATTTCTTGGGATTGTGCTAGCGCAGTTTTTGCGACCTTACACACCGATGTACCGGGCAACGTTTGACATCGGTGTATCCCGAGAGCGACCGGTTGAGGGTTTCTTTTCTTCTGGAGTTAGTGAGACACCAACCATACAGATCGGCTCCGTTACCCAACGTGTTATCTCCAGTTTACTAAGTGTTAACTTAGCCCGCAGAGTTGTTGATTCTCTCCATCTCGACAGTTATGTAAAGGAGGCCAATTCGGATATCGGTGTTGACATTAGGGTTAAGCAGGAACTAAGCAAGACGATCGGGCCATTGAAGTTGAAGATATTACAGGGTGATTTCGTTCTATTCAAGAATGGGACGAAGATTGGGAGTGGTGTTTTGGGTATATACCAAGATGTTGGCATATTTGAAATGAAAGTCACACCGCTTGGCAATGTCTCTGAAGAAAAGACATACGAGCTATACATATACCCAAAGAATCGCATCGCTCTTGCTCTAAGGAATTCCCTGTCGATTAAAGTTCTTGAAGCAGATAAAATTGAACAAGCTTTGGTTACAGCGAAAAGTATTTTTCCGGGCATGAATGTTATTGGCATTCTGAGGATCAATGTCCATTGGGGTAACCCGAATGATGCCTTGAAGATTGCGGATGTGCTTTCCGACCAGATTGTTACGGAGAACGTGAGTGAGAAATCCCGGCAATACATACAATCTAGAATATTCATCGACTCACAGCTTACATTATACCAGGCGAAATTAACCGAGCTTGAAGAAGGTATTAGACAATTTAAGGAAAGCAAGAATATAGCTGATCTAAAGGCCTCAACCCAAGCTTTGATCAACCAGGTATCAGACCTGGAATCAAGGAAAAATCAGCTACAGATTGAAGAGAAGGTACTCAACGATCTGATTACATATTTGACCGTCAGTGAGTTAGGTGACACCGTACCACAATTTGCCACCTCGTTGGTCTCAGATCGGGTATTACGAGACTTCTATTCTCAGCTTCTGCAAGCAGAAGCTGAACTTAAAACAGGGTTAAGGGAATACGCGAGCAGTCACCCAAAAGTCTTGGAAATTAGAGCTAAACTAGATGGACTTAAAGAACAGATGCAAGAGGAGGTGACGAAACGAACGCAGAGCATTAGGAGTGAAATTGCCAGCTATGAGAGTCAGATAAACATGCTTCAGGGAAGGCTTGAGAGCGTGCCGTTAGATGAAGTCAGTCTTGCGCGCCTTGAAAGAGATAAGGAGACTGCAGAAAAACTCTATACGTTCTTTGCTGAGAAACTCGAGGAGACGCGGGTCCAGGAGGCTGGAGTGACGTCTGACCTCAGGATTATTAACCCGCCGATGATTTCCTCAACTCCTGTTAATTCCAGACGGCCTTTCTTCACATTTTTTCTTGCATTTATGATCAGTACGCTCGCAGGTGCGTTTGCGATTTTCATTGCCGAGTATGTCGACAATACCATTAAGGATCCAGACGTTGTAAGAGCAAAGACAGGTCTCCCAATATTCGCCATGATACCAGTCTTGGACGACATAAAGTCGTGCGCAGGGACTGTTGCTGCCCGCAGCGAAGGAAAACAAAGAGCTCTTTTCAAATCGCAGCCGGCGAAAACCGAAGACCTCAAAGTGCTGGATGTTGGTTCACCTGAGTTTGAGGCGTTTCGCAAACTCGCAATGAATCTCGATTTTGCTCACCCTGAGAAAAAATACCGAGCAGTATACATTACTTCTGCTGGTCCGGAAGAGGGCAAGACCTTTGTTTCTCTCAACCTCGGAATCGTGTTGAGTAAACTGGGTAAGAGGGTCATGCTTATTGATACCGATTTTCGAAAGACAAGTGGCCACCTCACAGAAATTACCAAATTGCGGGAAAAACGCGGGCTCTTTGATGTCCTCAGAGGAGACCTTGAACCAGAGGATGTGAAGATTCCACTGGACACTCTGCAATACGGCGGGAACTCGCATGTCATACAGCGGATAGACCTGCTGCCCGCTGGAGAGGTACCGCCCAATCCGTTCGTTTTCTTAGAATCGGACAAAATGCGTGATATTATCGATGTCCTGAGATACAGATATGATTATGTTATAATTGATGGGGTGCCGATACTGTTATTTGCCGATGCGGCATATCTTGCAGATTTCACAGACGGTGTACTATTGACTGTCCGCTACGGTAAGACCGATTTTAAGGATCTCCAACATTCAAGGGAAATGCTCACGACAGCCAAATCCAACATAATTGGCATTGTCTTGAATGGTATTCCGAAAGTGAGGGGTAATTACTACTACAAGTATTACCACAAATATTACTCGAAAGTAGCTCAAGATAAGTGAAGCCTTAGGATATTTCTAGTTCTGCACAAGACATGCAAGCCGTATATGTTTTGTTTCTTGGCAATTGTTTGTGATGGTCAGTACCCTTTATAAAATTGTGTGGGTTCCCTTTTGACCGATAACCTCTTGTGAATAACGCTGATGATGCCATAAAAGAGATCGGCAAAGACCTTAGATACTATATCCCGGTCAGGATAATACCTGCTGGTTTACATTTAATAGGTATTATGCTTTTCACACGGATGTTGAATCCGAGTGAATTTGGCATGTACGTTCTAGTTTTTGCGGCAATCTCGTTGCTGTCACCGCTGATGTCTGGTTGGCTGACGCAATCAAATCTTCGATACTACGAGAGAAACCGCATACGTGGTTTGCTTCAGCATTTCATGACAACAAGCGTGTTCGCCTTTCTATTTTCCACGGCGCTAGCACTTTTTTTTTGGCACGCGATAGGCGTATTACTTGATCAGATATTTGATCCCCGCCTTAGCTACCTATTTAGATTGGGTGCACTAACCTTAGCCAGCCGATGCGGACTTTCGTATGTGTTGAGTATTCTAAGGGCCAGTCGCGATAGCAGAAGGTACTTGGTGTATGTGTTGGTGGATGCTGCAGGGACTCTGGTTGTTGCGTATATATTAATCGCGCTTTTTGGGCACGGTGCGGATGCTATTTTGCTTGCTGCGGGAGTAATTGGTTGCGCGATATCGTGTGTTGAGCTTTTTCGATATGGAAAACAATATGTGAAAGAGCCGAAGCGATTCTCTACACGAAAATTGCGGGAGTTTCTCAAATACGGTGTCCCCCTCAGCGCCGCTTCTGTCGGAAGTACCACGCTTATAATGGCCGACCGTTTCATGATTGGATATATTGTCGGAGCCCAAGCAGTTGGTGTCTATGCTGCAGGTTACAGAGTTGCTCAGATGAGCATTATTTTGCTTGCGGAATTGGTCATGCTTGCAGCCTATCCAATTGTCATTCAGTTGTTCGAGAAATCTGTCGAATCTGATACGCGGGTGCTGTTGGAAAACCTTATTGGTATGTATGTTGTCATATTGGTTCCGTTTGTCTTCATTGTTGCCATTCTATCGAAAGACATTGCAGATCTGATGCTCGGACCTGCTTTTCGTGACGCTTTCTTCATTTTTCCTTGGATCGCCGCAGGAGCTTTTTGTAGTGGTCTTACTATGTATGTTAGCAAACCTTTTGAACTGAGAGAAAGAACACATTTTCTTCTATACCTTATTGCGGCCGCAAGCGGACTCAATATAGTCATGAATCTGTTATTGATTCCCAGGTATGGTATTATTGGTGCTGCAATAGCTAGTGTGCTTGCTTATGCAATATATCTGATTTCTTCATGGTTTCTTAGTACGAGAATATTCACGTGGAAATGGCCGTGGCAGACGGTTGCGAAAGCTTTGTTATCGGCTATGGCTATGGCTTTGGCTGTATATTATGCAAACAAATGGAGCACGAGTGGTGTGCACATCCTAATGGCAAAATTGGCACTTGCTGTCTCTGTCTACTCAGTTTTTCTGCTATTACTGCGAGAGAGATATTTCATAAAGATTGTCCAAGACATGAGGCGAATGCTATAGTGCCATTAAGTTGATCGGTTATAAATAGCAAAGTGATATGAAAACTGTTCTTCACATCTGTGAATACTTGAACCCGTTCGGTGGAACACCGCGAAAGATGTTGATGCTCTGCAGAAATATGGACAAAACACGATATAAGATCATTATTACCTACCATGGCCCGAGAGAAGGTATGGCTTCTGAGTTTGTAAAAGCGGGCGTTTCGGTGATTGCGATGAGGCCCCGGCAAAGATGGGATTTCCGCATAGTTGGCGACATTATAAGAATATGCAGAGATCATCGTGTTGATATCATCGCAACGCATTTTGCACGTGCGAATATTTATGGTGCCGTTGCTGCGAAGTTGTTGAACATACCTGTAATTTCACATGAACACGGTATACCTCGGACCTATGATTCGCTTATCGTCAATTTCTTAGATAACTTAACCTGCCTTTTGAGGCACAAAATAATATGTAACTCTTATGCAGTTCTGCAACACACCAGAGGGCAATTAATTGCCAAGCGCAGTAAGTTTGTCGTAATACCGAACTCTCTAGATACCAACTGTTATCGACGTATTTCGGCGTCCACCAAGAAAGAATTGAAACGGAGGCTTGGTTTTCAGGACAGTGAGTTCATCTTTGGTTTCTTTGGTAGTTTTATTCCTCAGAGGGATCACGTTACTCTCATCAGGGCTTTTCGGGAAGTGCGGAAGAAATATGCACATGCAAGATTGTTGCTAGTCAGTGACGGTTCTACCCGGGTGGGAGTTGAACGTATAGTGCAAGCCCTTGGTTTATCGGATTCAGTAATTTTCCTCGGCTACCGTACTGATATTAGTGACCTTTTTCAAATAATTGACGCCTATGTTGATACGACTGAGATTGCCGCGGGATTTGCCTTGAGTTTAATGGAAGCAATGTATTTCGAGCGTCCTGTAATTACTACCGCTAGGATGCATTCGTACGATAGTGTGGTAGACGATAAGATTAACGGCATAAAAGTCAAATCGCACAAGCCAATGCTGCGATGTTTGCAACATCGCAAATTTGTACTGTTAGCCATATGTCTATTTTTTCTTTGTTTATTTATAGTAATTCTCCAAATCGAGCTTCCCATTCTATTTGTTTCGTTATTAGTTTTTTTCTGTCTTTGTTTGTACCTCTTCGGCATTCAGGTCGGACTTTATGTGATATTGTTTTTTTCGGTCGGAGGCCATTGGCTACAATTCTATCTCCCTTCGTCTATCACGTCCCTTGGATTTTGGAGTTATGATATCATTTTGATGGGCGTTTACATAGTATGGTTAGTTAATCTGCTAGCTACTAAAGAAGCTATTATATCTACTAATTTGAGCAAGTACCTGATTTACGCTATTGCTATTTTGTCGCTGCCAATTGGCGTAGGTTTACTGAGGGGACACTACTTGACTACTGTCCTTAGAGAATCACGTGCGCCTTTCTATTACGTGTTGCCACTGGTATTCGCGACGACAATTCACTCTACTAGAAATTGGTTGCGCTTTGTGAAGATATTATTCATCGTCGTCACGCTGTGCATGTTGTTGTTTCTTTGTATGTATTTATTCAACGTGCGTTTTCCAGTATCAATGGGTGTAATGGAAAATGCCGATATAACAGCAGGTGAGTACACCCGTGCCTATGGTATAGCGTCCTCTTGGTTTTACTTCCCCTTATGTGTGTTTATCGCAATAAAATATCTGGGTGCGAAAGCGAGCTTATCATTCTCTAGGAGGCTACTAGCTTACGTGTTAGTGTTTCTATTTTCATTTTCCGTTATGATTTTGTTGATTCGCTCTCTTTTTTTCTCTCTGGTTTTTGGCATTCTTGCATGCATCGTTACTAATGCCAAGGGGATCTATAGCGCCATACTCAAACTGGCAATTCTATGTGTTTTTGTTCTAACGCTGGTCCCGTTTTTTTCTGCGAAATCCGTATATGGTTTCCTGCACCATCCATTAGTTGAAAGATATGTTTCTTTTTTTGCGCCGGGTTTTTCTACTGCTGGTAATTTGGCTAATATTCAATATCGCAAGAATGCAATAACATGGGGTTTGAGAACTGTCCGAGAATATGGTATTATTGGAAAGGGGTATGGCGACGCGGAAATAACAAAAGATGTGGGTGTTCATATCAGGTATACTGGCGTCGGTTTCCAAAACCATTCGACCATTGGGTGGGCTCTTGCCAGGCTAGGTCCGATCATGATTTCTTTGTTGGTCATTGTTATTATTCTCTCAGTGCGCCGTTGTGGTGTGATTTATAAGCAAATAAGTGATGTTCGAATACGTGCGGTTTTAGGCGGACTCTTCGTGTTTTGCGTTAGTTTGTTAATTATGATGCCTGCAACAAATGTATTATTCAGAGGGGATTTCTACACCTTGTTGGTAACGATAGTCTTAGGGTTGATATTATCTGCAGAATCCTTTAGTAGTGAATACCTCTCGCAAGGATGATGTCACTTAAAACAAAAGTAATTGTTGTACACAACATAATTGCCCCTTATCGGGTACCTTTGTTTAACAGGATAGCATTACAGAAAGACATCGATTGTGAGGTTATCTTCTGTGCTGAGACCGAAAAGGACCACCGTTGGAGCATACCTGATGATATGCATTTCAAATATCGAGTAATCCCGGGATTCCATTTGCTAAGGCGAAATGGTGCTATCTATATTAACCCCCAGCTTTTGGGATATCTGATAAGAAGTAATCCAGACGTGCAACAGCTCGTAGTGAATCCCGGGTTGGGCCTCTGAAGAGAGGTGTTAGAAAGCAACTACTAGGAATGAGTTCGGCGTGTATTGCCTCTGGTACTGAGGCATGCGAATATCTAATGTCGTTGGGTGCTGATTCTGGTAAAGTGAAACAAAGCATTCTTACTCTAGATGTCGAGAGGTTTTCGCGTGAATGTGAGGCATTTGTAGGCCGAAAAAGGCAGTTGAAGAAACATCTTGGACTCGCTGAAAGAGTGGTTTTGTATTCAGGTAGGTTGGTTGCACAAAAAGGATTAATTCATCTAATAGAAGCCTATAGTATAGTAAGGCGTTGGAAAGAGAAAATTTCGCTCTTACTTCTTGGTAATGGCAGGCTTGAATTACAGCTACGTACATATTGTTTTAGTAACAAACTAGATGTAATTTTCGCGGGTTTTGTGCAACAACGAGAATTACCGAAGTATTACGCATTGGCCGATGTTTTTGTATTCCCAAGCCTATGCGATTCTTGGGGCGTTGTTGTTAATG
>LJUD01000287.1 GCA_001304035.1 bacterium SM23_31
TTTAATGTTCTTGTAAAAGAACTCCAGGGTTTATGTCTTGATGTTAAAGTGGAATAATAAAATAAAGGGGGTATCTTGACTTTACAAGCCAAAACAAGTATTGAAATTGGGGAGAATAGGTCTTTTTCAAAGATTTCTATCAATTTAGCGTCGCCGGATACCATTCTCGCCCAATCGTACGGGGAAGTGCTCAAGCCCGAAACTATCAATTATCGCTCTTTTAAGCCCGAAAAAGACGGACTGTTTTGTGAAAAAATATTTGGACCGGTTCGGGACTGGGAGTGTCATTGCGGCAAATACAAACGTATCCGGTATAAAGGCATCATTTGCGACAGATGTGGTGTAGAAATTACCATGAAAAGTGTTCGCAGGGAGCGCATGGGTCATATCCAGCTTGCAACACCTGTGGTACATATCTGGTATTTCCGCTCGTTGCCCAGCAAGATCGGATACATTCTTGGAATGTCGGTAAAAGACCTTGAACATGTTATTTATTATGAGTCTTATGTTGTTATCACACCCGGTAAAACCGGGCTTAAAGCGAAAGAGTTAATCCCCGAAGAAGAGTATTTTAGAATTATCAATGAATTTCCTGAAGAAAAGTCGCGGCTGGACGAAGAAGGGAAGGATAAGTTTTCCGCAAAAATTGGAGGAGAGGCTATAAAAAGTCTGCTCAAGCATATTGATTTGTCCGAATTGTCTGCTACTCTTAGAGCAAAACTCAAAACGGAAACGTCGATACAGCGGAAAAATGATATTCTCAAACGGCTGAAAGTCATCGAAAGTCTAAAGGTGGAAGGAACCGAAAACTATAATAGACCGGAGTGGATGGTTCTGGATGTTGTTCCGGTCATTCCGCCCGAACTTCGTCCTCTGGTTCCGTTAGAAGGCGGCAGATTTGCAACAAGCGATTTGAACGACCTTTACAGGCGCGTAATTATAAGGAATAACAGACTCAAAAATCTAATTGAAATTCGTGCGCCCGAAGTAATATTGCGGAATGAAAAACGTATGCTGCAGGAATCGGTCGATTCCCTCTTTGATAATGGACGGAAGGCGACTGCAGTACGCAGTGATGGCAACAGACCGTTAAAATCTTTGAGTGATATACTCAAGGGAAAACAGGGGCGGTTTCGTCAGAATTTACTTGGGAAACGTGTGGATTATTCCGGACGTTCGGTAATTGTCGTAGGTCCGGAACTTAAACTCCATGAATGCGGGCTGCCAAAAGATATGGCTGTGGAATTGTTCAAACCGTTTATCATTCGAAAGCTCGTCGGAAGAGGATCTGTAAAAACCGTAAAAAGCGCCAAAAAACTGGTGGACAAAAAGGGAAAAGAGATCTGGGATATACTTGAAACGATAATAAAAGACCATCTCGTGCTGCTTAACCGTGCGCCAACTTTGCACCGTCTCGGTATTCAGGCATTTCAGCCAGTATTAATTGAAGGCAAAGCGATCCGTATACATCCTTTGGTGTGTGCCGCATTTAATGCCGACTTTGACGGCGACCAGATGGCGGTACATGTCCCTCTTTCTTATGAGGCTCAATTGGAAACTCGAATGCTGATGCTCTCAAGTCATAATATCCTTTCTCCTGCTAACGGACGACCGATTGCTACACCAAGCCAGGATATCGTTCTGGGATGCTATTATCTTACAAAAATTCGGCATGGCGATAAAGGTGAGGGCAAGCTCTTCTCAAATCAGAATGAAGTGCTTATTGCGTTCGATGCGGGGAAAATAGGACTACATGCACAGATTTCGGTTAGAATTGATGGAAGTATTATTAAAACCACCACCGGTCGTATCATGTTCAATCAGATTGTCCCGAAAGGCTTGATGTTTGTAAATGAAATCCTGACAAAATCTAGAATGGAAGAATTAATTGCCCAGGCATACAGGTTACTCGGTAACAAAGAAACCGCAGAATTCCTCGACCGATTGAAAGACCTTGGTTTCTATTATGCAATGAAGGCAGGTGTGTCAATAGGTATTGATGATGTTATTATTCCGAATGAAAAGAAAAAGTTGATAGAAATAGCGACCGAAGAAGTGGAGAAAATTCAACACCAGTATGAACGTGGTGTCATAACCGACGGAGAACGGTACAATAAAATTATTGATATCTGGATGCATACGATAACCGATGTATCGAGAACAATGTTTGATGGATTGAGCACCTCTTGTAATGGTTTCAATCCGGTGTTTATGATGGCGGATTCCGGCGCAAGGGGCAGCAAGGAGCAGATCCGACAATTAGCCGGAATGCGCGGTTTGATGGCTAAACCTCAAAAAAGCATGACCGGCCAAACCGGCGAAATTATTGAATCTCCGATAACCGCAAATTTTAAAGAAGGCTTGTCCGTATTGGAATATTTTATTTCCACACACGGCGCAAGAAAAGGATTGGCTGATACCGCTTTGAAGACTGCTGATGCAGGTTATTTGACCCGGCGGTTGGTCGACGTTTCCCAGGATGTTATTATTACCGAAGAAGACTGTGGTACTATACGTGGACTGGAAATTTCTGCCCTGAAAGAAGGAGAAGATATTATTGAACCACTGCATGAACGAATTCTCGGGCGTATTGCAGCAGATGATATTTATAATCCGCAAACTGAGGAAATAATTGTAGAGGCAAACGATGAAGTAGATGAAGAAGCTGTAAAAAAGATTGCCGATTCTATAATTGAATCTGTTAATATACGTTCGGTTTTGACGTGTGAGTCCCAATATGGTGTTTGTCAGAAATGTTATGGCAGAAATTTGGCTACCGGTAAAATAGTAAATATTAGCGAGGCTGTCGGCGTTATTGCAGCGCAGAGTATCGGTGAACCGGGCACTCAGTTGACACTACGTACATTCCATATCGGTGGAACTGCGCAGGTAGGTGAGGCACAATCCGAAGTAAAAGCTAAGTATGCTGGTAGAATTGTATACAGCGATAACATCAGAGTTACCTCTCAGGAGATATTCCCGGATCAGAAAGTTAACATTGCTCTGGGGAGAAACGGGCGGATAGAAATACTCGATGAAAACAACCGTGTTATTGCCAAATATACGGACCCGTATTCAATGGTGATTCTCTCAGAATTTGGTGGAACTGTAAAATTTGTCGATATCAAAGAAGGAGTTACGGTTAAAGAGGAGCTGGATGAACAAACAGGATTGCGTCAGAGGGTAATCGTCGAGTCACGAAATCGCAAGTTGAATCCGAACATCCTTTTACTCGATGAAGAAGATAAAAAACTTGCTAGCTACATTATTCCTACTAAGGCGATGTTAATGGTTAATGACGGTGACCATATTAAACCCGGCGATATTCTTGTTAAATTGCCAAGAGGGATACTTAAGTCAAAAGATATTACCGGTGGTTTGCCGAGAGTAGCCGAACTATTCGAAGCAAGAAAACCTAAAGAACCCGCAGTAGTCTCGGAAATCGATGGAATTATCAAATTCGGAAATATTAAACGCGGTATCAGAGAAATTATCGTCCAGGGTAAATCCACGAAAAAAACATACATGATTCCATACGGCAAGCATGTACTTGTCCATAGCGGTGATGAAGTAGAAGCAGGGGAACGTCTCTCGGAAGGCTCAATTGCTCCTCATGACATCCTCCGGATTAAAGATGCAAACGCAGTTCAGGAATACCTGGTAAATGAAATTCAGGAGGTTTATCGCTTACAGGGAGTGCGGATAAACGACAAGCACATCGAGATTATCGTCCGCCAGATGCTGCAGCAAATCCAGGTGGTAGACCCCGGCGACACAGGATATCTTGAAGGAGATTTAGTGGATAAGGCAAAATTCCTTGTTCAAAACGAAAAAATATCACAATATGGCATCATTGAAAATCCCGGCGATTCAAGGCTGAAAGAAAATGAGCTCGTTGAACTATTCGAGCTCGACCGATTGAACGAACGCCTCGAAAAACAGGAGAAAAAAGTCTTAAAATATCGGAACGCACGTCCTGCAACTTTTGTATCTAAATTATTAGGAATTACACAGGCCGCATTGAGTACAGAAAGTTTTATTTCATCCGCTTCATTTCAGGAAACCACAAGAGTCTTGACCGAAGCCGCAATACAGGGTAAAGTAGATTATCTGAGAGGATTAAAAGAGAATGTCATAATCGGACATCTTGTCCCCGCTGGAACCGGCTTGAAAGAATTAAATAGAATCCGGATCAAATCTGATGCGGATGAAGAAGAGAAATTAGCAGAAGTCGAAATTGTTCATAAAGATATAGAAGAAGTTGTACAGGAAAAGCAATCTGTAGAGGAAGAATTATAATAGCGAGGTACATGTGCCTACAGTAAATCAGCTTGTAAGAAATAGCAGAAAGCAAACAATAAAAAAGACATCCGCCCCCGCATTAAAGGGAGCTCCCCAGAAGCGGGGTGTGTGCACAAGAGTATATACGTCAACACCCAAAAAACCCAATTCAGCACTGAGGAAAGTAGCAAGAGTTCGACTCTCGAACAGTATTGAAGTAACATCGTATATCCCCGGTGAAGGACATAACCTTCAGGAGCATTCAATTGTCCTGATTCGCGGCGGCCGTATCAAAGATTTACCGGGTGTCAGGTATCATATTATAAGAGGTGCATTAGACACCAGCGGAGTCCAGGACCGGAAAAAAGGCAGATCTAAATACGGCGCTAAAAAACCAAAAGAATAAATTGATGATTTTAATTAACAACAATAACTTTTTCGGCACGATACTATGGCAAGGCGTAAACGACCAGCAGTAAGAGTGATACAGCCCGATTCGATGTATAAATCGGTGCTTGTTTCGGAATTTATCAACGGAATTATGCGGTGCGGGCAAAAAAGCCTTGCTGAACGCATGTTTTATGGAGCAATGGATATTATTGAAGAACAAACAGGAAAACCGGGATTAGAAATTTTTAATAAAGCTGTTGAAGAAGTGAAACCCGTTCTCGAAATAAAATCGCGAAGAGTTGGAGGGGCAACTTACCAGGTACCGGTTGAAGTACGCGAACAACGGCGTGTTTCTCTTGCTATCCGGTGGTTAATACAATATGCCAAACAGCGTAAAGAAAACAGCATGCGGGAAAAACTCGCATCAGAATTGATCGCTGCGGCTGATCGTGAAGGTGCTGCAATAAAAAAGAAAGAAGACACACATAAAATGGCAGAAGCTAATAAGGCGTTTGCGCATTTTAAGTGGTAAAAACACCGAAATATTGCGACTAATTAATAAATGTTATATTCAATAAAGATATAATGGCTCATAACGGTAAAAATAATAAGAAAAACGGTGCTTCAAACCGGAACAGCGATAGATATGAACTAAAACACATACGGAACATCGGCATAATGGCTCATATCGACGCCGGAAAAACCACCACTACTGAGCGAATTCTCTTTTACTCGGGAAAAGTACATCGTATGGGTGAAGTACATGAAGGGCTCGCTACTATGGACTGGATGGAGCAGGAAAAAGAACGGGGAATAACGATTACCTCCGCTGCAACCACAGTTCAATGGCGTGACCATATCATAAATATTATCGATACACCCGGACATGTAGATTTTACCGTCGAAGTCGAGCGGTCGCTCCGTGTGCTTGATGGTGCGGTTATTATCTTTGATGCTGTTGCAGGTGTAGAACCCCAGTCGGAAACTGTCTGGCGTCAGGCGGATAACTATAAAGTACCCCGTATTGCCTTTATTAATAAAATGGATCGTACAGGCGCAGATTTCTTCAAAGCTATGGATACCATACGTACAAGACTGGGAGCTCATCCTGTACCGCTGCAGATTCCCTTCGGATCTGCTGAATTGTTTACTGGTTTAATTGACCTGGTCATAATGAAGGCGATTGTGTATAATGAAAGAAGTTTTGGCACACTATATGATGAAATGGATATTCCTGATGACCTGATAGACCAAGCGCAGCAAACTCGTAAACAGATGCTTGAAACACTTTCTGAATATGATGATGAGTTGATGGAAAAATATATTGAAGGGGAAGAAATAAACACCGAATCGATACGCAGAGCTGCTCGTACGGCAACGATTAAATCAAAGGTAATTCCGGTATTTTGTGGCTCCGCTTTTCGTAATAAAGGAGTCCAAAGGCTTCTGGATGCGATCGTTCTTTATTTACCTTCACCTTTAGATAGAACTGAACTGGTTGGGAAGCATCCTAAAACAGGTCAGGAAATTGTCAAAAAAATGGCGCTTGACGGTGATTTTATGGCACTCGCATTTAAAATCACCACGGACCCATATGTGGGTCGCCTCGCATATTTCCGGGTGTATTCCGGTGTCGTAAAATTAGGCTCGAATGTTTATAATCCCGTTTCGGGAAAACGGGAACGGATTGGGCGTCTCCTCAGAATGTTTGCGAATAAACGCGAAGACATCTCTGAAGCACGGATGGGCGATATTGTCGCTGCAGTAGGATTAAAGCATACAAAAACCGGGGATACTTTATGCAATGAAGGACATCCGATTATGCTTGAGGGTATGCGTTTCCCGAATCCCGTTATTAATATTGCGATCGAGCCGAAAACCAAGGCCGATGAAGAAAAACTCGCAATGTCATTAAATAAACTTTCCGACGAAGACCCATCCTTTAAGGTGGACGTCGATAGCGAAACCGGACAGACTATTATTTCCGGCATGGGCGAACTACATCTGGAAATTATTGTAGATAGACTCCTGCGCGAATTTAGTGTTGCAGCAAGCGTCGGCGCCCCCCAGGTTTCATATAAGGAAACAATTCGATCTTCTGCCATAGCTGAAGGTAAATTCATAAAACAATCAGGAGGAAAAGGACAATACGGGCACGTAAAAATATCTCTGGAGCCTCTGCCGACAGGCAAAGGATTTGAATTTGAAAATAAAATCGTTAGTGGTGCGATACCCAAAGAATTTATTTTACCCGTGAAGAAGGGTATCGAAAATGCAATGAAGAACGGCATCGTTGCGGGGTATCCTATAGTTGATGTTAAGGCAACGCTTCTTGATGGTACGTACCACGCGGTTGATTCCTCAGAGCTTGCGTTTCGTGTTGCCGGATCAATGGCATTTCAAGCCGCAGCTAAGAAAGCAGGCGCAATTTTACTTGAGCCGATTATGAAGCTCGATGTTATTGTCCCGGAAAATTATCTCGGAGATGTCATTTCCGATATTACTGCACGCCGTGGGAAAATAGAGGGGATTGATGACAAGGATAATGTGAAATTTGTAAGATCAATCGTGCCACTAAACGAAGTATTCGGTTATTCTACTGCATTGCGTTCCATCACCCAGGGTAGGGCTGTGTTTTCTATGGAATTTTATCAGTATACGCAGATTCCAAAAGAAATTGAGGACAAATTACTGTATAAGTATTCCGGCGCAGTTTCCGCCGGATAAAAACAAAGGAGACGTAACAAATGGCGAAGGAGAAGTTTCAGCGCACGAAGCCGCATGTTAACGTTGGTACAATAGGGCATGTAGATCACGGGAAGACGACGTTAACGGCGGCGATAA
>LJUD01000017.1 GCA_001304035.1 bacterium SM23_31
CGGCGGAAAAACCCTGATGGAACTCATCAACCGTCCGTCGCTCAATATCCGCGGTTTACAAAGCGGGTGGGTGGGCAGTCAGGCACGCACTATTATCCCCACCGAGGCGACCGCATCCATCGATATCCGCCTTGTCAAAGGAAACGAACCTGCCGATATGGTGCAGAAAGTACGCAGGCACATCGAAAAACAGGGGTATCATGTCGTATCTCAGGAACCTGACCGGGAAACACGGATGAAATATGCCGATATTGCCCGCTTAAGCGGCGGCGGAGGGTATCCTGCATCCCGCACATCCATGGATTTACCTATCTCCAAAAAAACAATCGAAGCCTTGACCGGTTATCATAAGGAGGGACCTGTATTGATTACCACGAGCGGCGGCTCCGTCCCGCTGTATATTTTTACTAAACATCTTGGTCTTCCCACTATCAGCGTGCCTATTGTGAACCATGATAACAACCAGCACCAGCCGAACGAAAACCTGCGCCTCGGACACTTCTGGACAGGCATTGAAACACTGGCTGCAGTATTGGTGTTTGTAAAGTAATGCAATTATTACGTATACCAATTCCGGAACTTTTTCATTTGAAAGATTGTATAGGTATTTAATGAAATGTAAGAGGGATTGAGTTTCCCGAGTTTTGTAACTGGTTTATTAAATCCGAGCAATAATCTAAAGTAATGAAAGTATTGCGATATATAATAACCGGACTTTTGATCCTGAATCTTTCAGGTACGCTGTTTGCCTTTGAAAGCTGTCCATGTGGTGGATATAAGAGTGTTAGCACGTGCTTACAGGGGAATTCATACACATATAGGGACGGTCACCAATTCTGTATGACGGAAGATCAGGAAAACACATGCTGCCGGGATAACAATTCAATGATTCCGGTTGACAACCGGTCGATTGTTATTAAATACGGCTCTGGTGAAGAACGCTGTAAACCGGTTTGTTTATTGTTCGATGACACGTATTTTAATGAAAAATCTCAAAAAATTACCATTCCGAAAACAGAGAACATTTTTAATATTTACCTGATTAATGAAATCACTATTTATGCAATTGATTCATATCTAAAACTTGGGCTGTTTTCCGATTATTCTACGCCTTTTACATTGCGCATTTATCTCCAGACTTCTGCTCTATTGATCTAAGTACGCTTCTTTATCTTGTTATGATGTTCGAGTTCTGTTAGGTCGTATCACTTTAGCAAAAAATGAGTGAAATCTTGCTGCTATATATAGACTACATGGTTGAGCGGATTTGCGGCTGCCATGTGGATATAACTCGAAAATATAAACGGTAACCGCCCCGAGTACTCGGAGCGTTATCTTTGGTATTTTTTGATAAATAGTATAAATTTAAAATTTGCTAGAGTATTATTCGAGGATAAAGTATCGTAAAATTCATTAAGATCGAGAAAGTTACTGTATGAAATCAAAAGAAATCATTATAAAAGGCATGCACTGTGCGTCATGTGTGGCGAGAGTCGAGAAATCGCTTAAAAATGTTAAAGGCGTCCGGGATGCTGTTGTAAATCTTGCGACGAACAAGGCGACGGTGCAGTTCGACAAAACGGTTCCTTCACTTGCGGAGCTTGAAAAAGCCGTCAAGGATGCCGGCTATACGCCGGTCACATCTGAAACACCGGATACCGGACATGTGATATTTAAAGTCGTAGGAATGCAGTCGGCGCACTGCGAGGGAATTGTAACGCGAACCGTGAAGGATTTGAAGGGCGTTAAACGGGTTACAGCCTCATTCGGCAATTCGACTGCGGTGGTTGATTATGATCCGGCGGTGATTTCAAAATCCGGGATAAAAAAGGCGATTGACGGTGCGGGGTATAAGGCGGTGGAGCATGGATCGCCCGAAGACAGCGAGGAAGCGGAGCGTAGACGGGAGATAACAACGCTGAGAAACAAATTTATCTTTGGCGCTGTTTTATCGGCTCTTGCGCTTTTATTCAGCTTTCATACATACTTCCCTGTAATTTCCGGCATCAGTCACATTATTGTTTTGTACATCCTGTTTCTGCTTGTAACGCCGGTTCAGTTTTACGTCGGTCTGCAGTTTTACAGGGGATTCTGGAATGCACTGAAGCATAAAACCTCCGACATGAACACCCTGATAGCCGTGGGTACCAGTGCCGCATACTTTTACAGTGTAGTGGTGACGTTTTTACCCGGCGTAATACCGGAAGGCTCACGTGAAGTATATTTTGATACGGCGGCAGTAATAATAACACTGATAATTCTCGGGAGGTTTTTAGAAGCTAAGGCAAAGGGGCGCACATCGGAGGCAATTAAAAAACTCATTGGCCTCCGTTCAAAGACCGCCCTGATTGAACGGGACGGCAGTGAAATGGAAATCCCGGTTGAAGATGTCCGGGTTGGCGACATTGTTCTGGTTAAGCCGGGTCAGAAAATTCCCGTAGACGGGATAGTAACCAGCGGCTCATCCAGTGTGGACGAGTCGATGATAACGGGGGAATCGATTCCGGTTGATAAAACGGCAGGCGACGAAATAATCGGCGCAACCATCAACAAACAAGGTTTGCTAAGGATTAAAGCGACAAAAGTCGGCAGCGATACGGCGTTAGCACAGATAATAAAACTTGTCGAGCAGGCGCAGGGAAGCAAAGCACCCATACAGCGGTTGGCTGACAAAGTAGCAAGCATATTTGTGCCGGCGGTAATTGCAATTGCAGTTGTAACATTTCTCATCTGGTACTTTTTCGGACCCCAGCCCGCTTTTATTTTTGCTCTGGTGAATTTCGTTGCGGTTCTGATTATTGCCTGTCCGTGTGCACTGGGACTCGCAACACCCACTGCCATTGTGGTAGGAACGGGTAAAGGAGCAGAAAACGGCATTCTTATTAAGAACGGCGGAGCGCTGGAAACGGCACACAAGGTTACAGCCGTGATTTTCGATAAAACGGGAACGCTGACCAAAGGCGAACCCGAAGTGACCGATGTTGTAACGTTGAATGGTATGTCGAAAGATGAAATTCTCGAATATGCCGCATCAGCCGAAAAAGGTTCCGAACATCCGATTGGGGAGGCGATTGTTAAAAAAGCCGGAGATGCGGGTTTAAAGCCCGACCTTGCAGTACAAGAGTTTGCCGCAATTTCAGGTATGGGCATTAAGGCTGAATTTAATGGCAAGCAACTGCTCCTCGGCAACAGGAAGTTGATGGCGGAATATAAAATCGATGTTGATGAGATTGAAGATAAACTGACAGAACTGGAGACACAGGGTAAAACCACCATGATACTAAGTATTAACAACGAACCTGCGGGCATTATTGCAGTGGCGGATACCCTTAAAAAGGATTCTATTACCGCTGTCAAATCGCTTCATGATATGGGAAAGAAAGTTGTCATGATAACCGGGGATAATGAACGAACGGGTAAAGCAATTGCGGAACAGGCAGGAATCGATACGGTTCTTGCGGATGTTATGCCTGAAGACAAGGCAAAAGAAGTGAAAAAACTGCAGGAAGAAGGTTATATCGTTGCGATGGTGGGCGACGGAATAAACGATGCCCCGGCACTTGCCCGGGCGGACGTCGGTATAGCGCTGGGTTCCGGCACGGACGTTGCAATGGAAACCGGCGATATTGTGCTCATAAAAGACAATGTCATGGATGTTGTCAGGGCAGTCGAACTGAGTTCGTACACTATCAAAAAGATAAAACAAAACCTGTTCTTTGCATTTTTCTATAATTCAGCCGGGATTCCCATTGCTGCCGGAATTCTTTATCCGTTCATCGGATTTCTGTTACATCCGGTTATAGCCGCCGCAGCCATGGCAATGAGTTCGATATCGGTGGTGAGTAATTCGCTCTCGATGAGAAGGTACAGGTTTAAAAAATAGTAAATACTTGACTATGAGCCAAGTGTTTAATTGTCCGCTCTCCCAGTCTCTGGCTGGGAACAAAAAACCATAATAATACAGTGCAAAATTTTTCACACTTTTTTACTGTTAGCCGCAATAAATGTGATAACAACTAACGAATCAAGCAGTAAAGTATATAAAAAGAAGAAAAAATAACGTCTGGCACAATATTTGCGATTTATTTTTATAATATGATAAATATAATATAGCTTTCTACTTCCCGCGCAATTTTCTGTTCGTGTCGCAAAATAAGTTTTAAATTAAGCTGCTGGAATATGGTAATATGGGGGATTATCAAATGAAATTTAAAATACTTTCAGTTACGGGATTTCTGTGTTTACTTATGTTTTTCAGTGTTTCAGTATCTTATGCACAGGATGAAAAAAGGGAAAGATTGTTTGATGATGTATTCCCCGGTGAAGAGGTGTTGTATAAACCCGTAAATGGAACAGACCGCGGCATTCTTTTTATGGATGCAGGAAAATTATTAGGTAATTGCAGAACATACGGATACTGGCAAAGTAACTACTTCCCCTATATGGTTCATGGATACTGGGGTGAAATTCTCCGTATGTTTCCTATGGTTGGTATGCCGCCGGGTCCCTGGGGTATGAATATACCTACGTATGAATACGGAATCGTAGATAGAAGCATGAACTATAATGTGCTTGAATTGGTTGTTCAGACTATATCCTGGGGTTGGCCTATGAGTCTATCATACCCTGACTGGGAGTCAAGGGATAGTAATCTTGAGAGGGCTATGGGCGGTCCGGATGGTGCCCGCTCTGGAGGGATACCTCTTATTGCAAACAGTACCCGAATGGATTCCTGGCCCCGTGGATATTACGGCGAACAAGAGACTTTTGCCGGCAGCGGTGCATGGACGGATAAACCTGGAGAACGCCACTGGCCCGGAAGATGGGCTCGTGAAACGAATCCGGCGTCTCCTGATTACGGGAAACCGGTTTATGGAAGATTTGCCTCGGCGAAGGATGCATATTTCTCCGAATATGATAAGTATGCCGGCATAAGACCCGGCGATAATATCAGTACCAGCTACCCCGTCGGTCTTGACATGGAAACCTCAGTGTATTGCTATGCCTCTCCACTTTATGAAGATATTATTTATTGGGATGTTGATTTAATTTTCATGGAAGAAGATTGGGTACGCGCCCCGAACGGAGACGAGTCTATGGGTGATCCTTTACGGCATATATATACCGGCACTATAGATAGCATGTATTTTGGAATTTACTTTTGGACTCAATTTCCTGACTATCGTAGAGAAAGCCACAGATATTACGCAAGACCGTATGCACAGGATACTTATGCATGGTTGGAGGCGAGGAATAATCCGGAAGCGATATTCTTTTATCATAAATATGGCTATCATACAAGGCAGTGGGGTACTGCTTACAGCGGACCTGTGTCTGTTTATAGTATTTACTTCCCGCAAACACCGTTTGACATTGGTATTACCTCGTTTCACTGGTTCGAAAAGCGCGAGATAGACAAATTTGCCCCCGGGCAAAACTGGGAGTTAAGGCTGTATTCAATGATGTCGGGTCAGCCGTGGATTATAGAAGATAAAAAAGGAAATGAACAGCGTATGTTGTTTCATCCCTACCCCGAAGCAGGCGAGGAACCAAATTATAAAATTGACAATATTGATTCCCTGATTCACTGGCATGATTACACGGAGGACGGCGTGCTCAGGATAAATAATCTCGATTGCGTAGACTATGGTCAGAGGCCCTATGCAAATTTCATGATTGGTAGCGGTCCTTTTCAAATGTCTCCGGGTGATACCGCGCATATAACTTTCTGTATGTTCGGCTCAGATGATAACCCTGGCCCGCTTTCTCCGGGATCAGCAGAAGAAAGGCAAATGGAGGTGGGGGACCGCTGGCCCATTAACGATCCATTGAGATTTGGCGTCGATCCCCATGACAGGTTTGTAGACGTTTATAATAATCTCGATGCTGCCGTTAATTTGTACAATTCATTCCTGTGCGATAATACTCTCATAGCGCCGGTTATTATTACTTATTCTCCTGCATTGGATACTGTAATTACTGAGGGTTATTCTGTTGAGTTTTCTGTTACGACTAATGATATGGACAGTGAAACACTGTATTATACATGGTTTCTTGACGATACCGTTATTACGGCTGACACGACAACCAATAATATATCGACAGCACTAATAAAATTTCCTTTTGGTTCGGAAGGCACATATTCGATAAAAATGTCTGTTTCGGATGGAGAATTGAGCATGGATATTACCTGGAATATTACTGTCCAGGAAATAATCACTCAACCTGAAGAACCGGTTATAATAACATTACCGGAAGATTCCTTAAATGTTACTGTAAATTTCACTGATAATTCTTTTTTGATATTTAACTTTACCGGCGGAGATGTGGCAAATAAAACATTATTTGTGTGTCAATACTCGTATATTACATACAATTTCCCGCAAATTCCGGTTTTTAGTAACGGATTATATTATTGTGACATTTCATCGGATGTCGATAACTTCTCTGTTGAGATGAGCTTTGGTTATTCAGATTCTTTGCTCAACGTTAGAGGTATTGATGAAGACAAACTTGCAGTGAGCTTTTTCGATATTACCGATCCAACGTGTCATATATGGCGCTCCGTTCCGGCTGTTATCGACAAGGAGAACAATATCATATCGGTAACGACCAATCATTTTTCTTTATGGGCTGTAACAAGCGGTGATGAGGAACTGATAAATGTTCCTGGTGAAATTGTATTACACCAGAATTATCCTAATCCGTTTAATACTGAAACAACAATCTATTTTGAACTGCCGGAGAAATCTTTTGTCAAATTGATAATATATAATATACTTGGTCAGGAAGTACAAGTTTTATTAAAAGAAGAAAAAACAGGCGGAATATACTTTATGAAATGGGATGGGAAAAATGCATCAGGTAAACCTGCACCAAGCGGATTGTATCTATATAAAATTATTGCAGAAGATTTTGTCAAGGTAAAAAAGATGCTTTTAATCAGGTAGTCTCGCAAAATTGCGTTCATTAAAAAAAAGGAATATTTTATCATTATATCCCGCACAAGTTCATAAAAACTGCAGCCTCTTTACTTTGTTATTAACTACATAACGGGAGGATGTCATGAAAAAACTCATGATGGTTGTGTGGGTGATTTTATTAGGCTCATCCACGATTTATGGGCAGACAGAAACGCCCGTAAAAGTGGGTCCTGAGTTTCAGGTGAATACATATACAAATGATCTCCAATATTTACCCTCAATAGCAATGCATTCAGACGGTTCGTTTGTTGTTGTATGGACATCTTTAAACCAGGATGGAAGCCTTAGTGGAGTATTTGGACAGATGTTTGATTCTAACGGGAATAAAACCGGTTCTGAATTTCAGGTGAATACTTATACAAATAATCACCAAATTAATCCCTCAATAGCAACGAATTCAGACGGCTCGTTTGTTGTTGTATGGGGATCTTATGGACAGGATGGAAGCGCTAGGGCGTTATATGGACAGATGTTTGATGCTAACGGGAATAAAACCGGTTCTGAATTTCAGGTGAATACTTATACAAATAATATCCAAGCTGGTCCCTCAATAGCAACGAATTCAGACGGTTCGTTTGTTGTTGTATGGCAATCTTATGGACAGGATGGAAGCGGTTGGGGGGTATTTGGACAGAGGTTTGATGCTAACGGGAATAAAACCGGTTCTGAATTTCAAGTGAATACTTATACAGGTAATGAGCAAGAACATCCCTCAATAGCGATGAATTCAGACGGCTCGTTTGTTGTTATATGGCAATCTTTGAACCAGGATGGAAGCCTTGATGGAGTATTTGGACAGAGGTTTGATGCTAACGGGAATAAAGCCGGTTCTGAATTTCAGGTGAATACTTATACAAATGGTTACCAACTTTATCCCTCAATTACAATGAATTCAGACGGTTCGTTTGTTGTTGTATGGCAATCTGATGGACAGGATGGAAGCCTTGATGGAGTATTTGGACAGTTGTTTGATTCTAACGGAAATAAAACAGGTTCTGAATTTCAGGTGAATACTTATACAAATGATTCCCAATCTTTTGTAGACGTAAGTGATCACTTAATAGTAATGCATTCAGACGGTTCGTTTGTTGTTGTATGGGAATCTGATGGACAGGATGGAAGTGGTTATGGAATATTCGGTCAGATGTTTGATTCAAACGGAAATAAGATGGGATCAGAGTTTAGTGTAAATACTTATTCAAGAGGAGACCAATTATATCCGTCAGTAGCAATGAATTCTGACGGCTCTTTTGTTGTTATCTGGCAGTCGGCCGGACAGGACGGAAGTGATTGGGGAATTTTTGGGCAAAGGTTTGATTATGTTTGTATTAACGATGATTACGGTGAATACATGTTAGTCCCTGCCGGCGAATTTCAGATGGGAGATAACTTCAATGAAGGAGAGCCATGGGATGCGGATGAATTGCCGGTTCATACTGTCTATTTAGATTCATTTTACATTGGAAAATACGCCGTGACAAACGCGCAATTCTGCCAATTCTTAAATGAGGAAGGGAATAAAACAGAGGGCGGAGTCACATGGCTTGATATAAATTCTTCATATTGTTTAATAGAATACATTGGTGGAGCATACGTGCCTAAATCTTCCAAAGCTGACCATCCGGTAGTAATGGTAAGCTGGTATGGAGCTCGAGCCTACTGCACGTGGCTCTCAGCTAAGACAGGGCAAACATACAGGCTTCCTACAGAAGCAGAATGGGAGAAGGCTGCCAGGGGAACATATGAACACAATTTGAATAATCCTGAACTTGGACATCAGAGAAGATATCCCTGGGGAGATAATTTAGACGGCAGCTATACGAATTACAACGGTAGCGGTGATCCGTATGAGACAGACCGCTGGCCTCAGACAACTCCGGTAGGATATTACAACGGAAGCACGCACGGGAGTTTTCAAACAAATGACAATTCTTCTCCATACGGTGCGTATGACATGTCAGGCAATGTCTGGGAATGGTGCTCAGATTGGTACAGTAACACTTATTATCAAGAGTGTTATGATATCGGCATTGTATCAAACCCGACAGGTCCCTTAACTGGTGCAGTACGTGTTGTACGTGGTGGAGGTTGGGATGAACCATATAGGAACATTCGAAGCGTAGAAAGGGCTTCTACCTCACCAAAATCAAGGATCTATTTAACTGGCTTTCGCTGTGTCCGTGTATTAGGAGATCAATACCCTTTTGGCATCGCATTTTTTGATGATTTTGAGGATGCGAGTATTGATACTAACAAATGGATTCAAGTATCAGGTTCAGGGACAGTAACGGAATCCGATGGGTATTTAAAACTGAACTATAGAAGCGGCTCTCCTCCGCATTCGCAAATTCGAACTGCGTATGATTTTATGCAAGATAATGTCGTAATAACAGTTAAAATGAAGCCGGTCTATATTGCAGGGAACAAGAACATTGGTTTCTGGCTTGGCGACATTAATACAGGCTCGGTAACGGGGTTCCTGTGTAAATTTCATTCTACGGAAGGGTACTTTTTTGAGATTGTAAAATTCCATAACTATGATGGTTGGGGTCTCAGTGTGCCAATGACTGAGAATCCAGGAAAGAAATGGACAAATTCTTCGGATTTTTATTCTCTCCATGAGGCAAAAATAATCAAAGCAGGCAGTACATATACCTTTTATGTGGACGGTGAACAGATTGCAAGAGATACGATTCAAAGCACCCAGCCGACATCACTTTATTTCTCTTTAGGAAGACATTGGATGGAGAACAGGTGGGGGGAATATGGAGAAGTTTGGGTGGATGAAATTGTTATAGAATCAAATATTACTTCCCCGGAAGCTCCGGCATTATCATTACCGTCAAACGAAGCAGTAGGTGTGTCAACCTCACCGACATTAAGCTGGAACAGTTCAAGTGGTGCAACTTCATATACTTTACAGGTCTCTCAATACAGCAATTTCAGTAGCTATGTTTTTAATCAGAATGTAGGTAACGTAACGAGCAAGCAGATAACCGGTCTATCGGAAGGAACCATATACTATTGGAGAGTGAGAGCTTCAAATTCCGCCGGGTCAAGCGAATGGTCAAACGTATGGAGTTTTACTACTGTCCCGGTGCCAAGTGTGGCACCGGATTGGAACGTAAATCCTCCGGATTTCGCAAGCACCATGACCATGACTGCCCGGCTTGTAATTTTTGATACTGCATCAACCGATGCGGATGATATTGTCGGGGCGTTTGTAGATGAAGAGTGCCGCGGTGTTGGTCATCCGGCGTTATTTCCAGGCACTGGTGACTATGTAATCAATTTAACTGTTTATTCCAACTCCTCGGGAGAAACTGTGAGGTTTAAAGCATGGGACAACAGCACCTGCCGGATTTTCGATGTCGATACAACTATCACATTTATACCGGATGCCGATTATGGAACCGCATTCTCACCGGTAATTTTACCTGTCCGGCTGCAAGAAATAAAAATACCTTTAAGTTCAGGCTGGACGTGGTTTTCAGTGAATGCATCCAATGATGACATGACCTTAGACAACGTGCTTGCCGGTTTAACTCCGGCAGATGGCGACCTTATTAAAAACCAGACAGATTTTTCGAGGTATTATGCCGGTTACGGCTGGTGGGGGGACTTGAGCAATATATCTTGCAAAGAAATGTATATGATTAAGCTGACGTCACAGGATTCGTTAAGATTTACCGGTGTGGAATGTGATATAACTCCTATAAAACTTAATGAAGGCTGGACATGGATAGGATATCTGCCGCAGACGGAAATGCCTATGGTCGATGCTCTGCAAAGTCTAACGCCGTCAGAGGGTGACCTCATTAAAAATCAGACCGGTTTTTCGACGTATTACAGCAGTACCGGATGGTGGGGTGACCTGGATATTATGCTTCCGTATGATGGTTACAAAATAAAAATGGCATCTTCCGGTATTTTGACATATCCTGCGGTTGCAGGAGGAGGCAGTATTGCATTGGCAAAAAATGTTAATACTAAAGAAGCTTTTAGCATTTTCCATCCATCCTGGTCGGTTAATCCTGCGGATTTTACCAATACTATGACTATGACTGCTCAATTGAGCGTCAATGGTGAAATATCAACTGATAAGGAGGATTGGGCTGGCGTTTTTGTTGATGATGAGTGCCGCGGTGTGGGGCAGACCGCATATTTCCCGGGAAACGGAACTTATGTAATAACATTGACTATTTATTCCAATATATCAGGAGAAACATTAACCTTTAAAACGTGGGATAACAGTTCGAGTCAAATAGCGAATATTAACGAGACGTACGTGTTCCAGCCCGACATTGTCGTGGGAAATGCAACCTCTCCATTCATGTTGACCTCTACGGCAACCAAAATCGAGCAAAATCTGGGATTACCTAAAGAGTTTAGACTGTATGATAATTATCCGAATCCTTTCAACCCGGAAACAACTATTCGATATGAGATACCAACATCGTCTTTTGTAACGCTTCGAATTTACAACGTAATGGGTGAAGTAGTCAGAACGCTCGTATATACACAAAAAGATCCGGGAAGATACTCGGCAGTTTGGGATGGTACAAATGAATTTGGGCAGACGGTAAGCTCGGGTCTGTACATATACCGTATGCAGGCAGGCAAATTTACTGCGGTGAAGAAGATGCTGTTCATCAAGTAACACGGATTATTTGGTGAATTTTTTATCAGGGTAGACACGCTGGCCTGCCCCTGCAACTACAGCGTTGTTGTCATATCACATGTTCTAAGAAATTTAATATAAATTCGTAGGGGCGAATCCCTGTGTTCGCCCATGTTCATCTTTTTCAAAATATCCCTCATATATATGGTTTCGGGGACACTTTACTTAATTGTACTGCTAAATTGTGTCCCCGAATTTTAATATTGCCCTTTAATTACAAGAAAAGCATCCGCTAATTGCAGTTACAACACAAAAAGAATATAAAAATTAAAATTTCAAAAACTTATCAATAAAAATCAGGAGAAAATTACTTTGCTAAAGCTTCTTCCCTGGTAAATATGTAGGCATATCCAAGTGCGCCGCCGATTATTATAAAATTTTTCAGAGTATTAATCGTTTCCATTTCCATCGTCTCAGGATTGAACATCCCGGGAATATGGATCATCAGAACAAATATCAATAACATTAAAGCTAACAATAAGCTCGCCGGTTTCCCTGCTTTTTTAGTGATAATTGCAATGCCGGCTAAGATGTGTGCTAAGCCGGTTAAATACACCCAGAAAAGCGCCCCGGGCATCCAACCGGGTATCAATCCCGACATGTCACCGCCCTTTACGAAATGAAATAAACCGAAGATAATGAATGGTGCACCGAAAAGGATTCGGGCTACGATTGTTGTTAATACCTCCATAGTATCCTCCTTCATTTAGTTAGTATGGATTTTTTAAACCAGGGGAAAATTCTTTATGCTTCAATTTTAATCTAAGTAAGAAAAACCGGCAAAAATATTTTATCCTGATCTATTAACAACCACCGTTGTGTCTAATAAAACCGTTAGTACTCCGTATCAACTATTCAGGATATTAAATAATTTCTTTCAATCTATTTAGAAATCATAATTGCGATCGATTATATGCACTTACATCTCATTTCCGTTTAAAATCGGCGATTGCACTTTGTGTATGATCCGAGAGAACGAGTCTCCCGCTAATCGCTGCCAGCGGCGGTAAAAGTTCACTCCAGTATTCTGTACCTTCCCACAAAAACGTTTTTAACTCCGCCATTGCTTCCGGGCTGTATTTTGATAGTTTTTCCGCAAAGGCAGACAGCATTTTGTCCAATTCTTCAATACTGTCATAAACTTCGGCGTACAGCCCGCGCTGCTGAGCCCACTGCGCATCACGCCATTCCGTACCTATTGCCAATTCGTTGAATGCGCTGAAACCGATTTTTCTCTTGACGGCGGGACCAATAACAAACGGACCGATACTTAATGACAGTTCGCTCAATTTTATATAAGCGGTATTGAGAGCGAAGGCATAGTCGGAAGCGGCTATGATCCCGATCCCGCCCCCGACGGATTTCCCCTGGACGCGTGTAATAATAAATTTAGGGCACTTTCTCATGGCAAGAATCAGGCGTCCGAACTCCATAAAAAAATCCTTACCGCGTTCGAAATTGTCGATTGAAGCTAACTCATCGAATGATGCTCCCGCACAAAATGCCCCGTCTCCCCCGCTTCGCAAAACCACAACACGCGCATCATCGTTCCCGCCGATTCCGGTAATTTCTTCTGTAATATTTCGTATAAGCGCACCAGGCAGCGAATTACTTTTCGGATGATAAAAGCTGATCGTTCCTGTACCCTTTTCAATATCAACCGTCACTCCCTCTGTGTATTTCATCTTTACCTTTTTCAATAAAATTAACACGTACTTTTGCTGCGTAATATATTTAATTTATTTTAAAATAAACAATAATATTTTTAAAAAATCCCCATAATAATCGGTATTTTTTGGCACTTATTTGATTTTCACGCCGGGTTTTGCGTAATTTTCAAAAATCAATCGCAGACTAAAGTTGTGAGCGCCGCTAAAGCGGCATTTTTTAAGGTATTGACGGAGTTTAGCGAAAATGTTGGGATTATAATAATTGGCATTGATTTTTTCCATCAAGTATATTACATTTTTTTATTTATGTTTACCCTGTTTTTTTATGTATTCTGAAATTTTCGCATTTAATAAGTTAAAATTATAAAAAATACCAAGAATCAAGTTATTTACACATAATTTTGGATAAATTTTATCTTTAGGTAAGGGCATGGCACATTATGAAGTAGTCACTGGTATCCTTGTCCCTACTTTGAGAATAAAAATCCTTTAATAATAATCTTTGCGGTCTTTGCGGCTTTGCGAGATATACACAGCATTGAAAATATTCTCCCGGGTAAGGAGTATTTTTTAATAAATCCCGATGGCTTTTTGTTTACCCATCTTTTTGCTTCGGGATCGATCCAAAACCGGTTAACCGCCCTGCTTAAACAGGAAGCGGAATTGATTCCCGTTTCTTTTAAACTTGCCCCGGTAAACCGTTTGCGGTCTTTTGGAAAGCGTGTTGCCGTTATTATGATATTTCCCGTCGGTTTTCCGGGAACAAACATTACTTTAGCTCCGCTTCCCCCCGTAAAGAAGTTAGCTTCGAAGGCTCAACTCGAGTACAAAGAATTTTTTCAGCAGCTTTACGAACCGGTTTCAACCAACCTTTCGCAGCTTATTCAAAAGACAAAAGCAGAGGCAAAAATCAGCTGCAAATATGTTGATATGAGTACCTTCCCTGCAACTGAGAACAGACACTGTCTCTGGATTAAGTACTGTCTTGATGCGCCCGGGCTTATAAAATTTTTCATGATTCAATGCATTACAAATGAACTGCTGTCGTCGCTATACCGGCATTTCCTTAAAAAAGAAATTACTTCTGATTTTTTTTCTAAGCCCGAAAAACTCTTAAATTATGTGCGTGCATTAAATAAGCGGTATCAAGAACGGCTGGTCGATACTATTACCACATCCGGTATAGGAAAAGTCGGTTTAGGCAGCAATATTCCAACAAAAGGAAGACCCGTTTATCTAAATCTTGAGGAACTAAGGCTCTCGGACGACCGGACTATCCGCGCCGTGCTTGAAGAATTATCACGCAGGCGTTTCCCGCTGAAGTCGCTCGTATTTGCACTTACGGGTATGAGTGAGGAACTCCGGGAACGGTTTCTCAATAACATGTCCCGTAACAGGCGTGTTGAAGTTAATGAAGGATTTTCATTCTGGGAAGGAACAAACAACGAGGTGCTCCAGGCGCACCGTGACCTTGCGTGGGCAATAATCGATATGGCTGAAGAGGGTAAGATCAAAGTGCATAAAAGGCTGCAGTCACAGCTTGAAGCGATTATGCGGGCAATGGATACAGCCCTCAGATATACAGCGTTGAAGTATATTAAATCGAACCGGTTCGGCACGTCGATTTCTGCAATAAATGACATACTGCTTCAGGTGCTTTTTCGCCGTGTCCCACGAAAAGTGTTGATCCCTGCACTTTCGGAACTGAAAGATGAAACATACAAAAAGATTTGTGCTAATATGACCTCCCATGCTGTCCGGCTGTTAAATGACGACATTGAGCACTGGCAGCGAAACGCCCGTGATGAAACCGAAAAGCTTACCTCCACTGCAGCGGCTCAGCAGGCAATTATTAAAACTGCAGTAAAACTAAAAAGCGAATTTGTAAGAAGTGCGTTTTAGCCCCTTGTTGAGTTATTCAATAACAATCCTTCGACAATATAAAAACTCAATAATAACTACCTTATCGCCTTGAAAGATTTGAAATCTTTTACCATGCCGGATTGCCTCATTTATGTATTTTTTTAGTTTTTTTTAACGCAAAATGACGGTTTTTGCATATCCCTGTAATTTAAAGGGAATAAATGTTATTAAAATTTGTTTCTAATTATAAAGAGATAAATGCACTTTATATGTAGTTCACTATGAGAGTTCTATATAATTTTAAAAAAAATACATAAATGGTGAGTATCTGGCATAAAAATTGCGCTTTTTTTATTAGACAGGGATTACAAGAAAAACGGGATATTTTATCTTGTTAATCCTGTCCCGGGTACTCAGGATGATTTATGCCGTTATCCTGTCGAAAAATAAATACCAAAGTGCAATATTATGCTTCATTTTTGACGGAGTCCGCGCCAATAATTTAAGCGTGCAGCGATAAAGATTTAGTATTATTGAGCAAGGTAGGCGCTGTAACTCGATTTTTTAAGGAGGAAATGCCATGAGAAGTCGCATAGTAAATGGCATAATCGGTTTCATCGGCCTGTCGATCTTCTTTATTATTATGTTATTATTAATGAACAGTGCAGGCTGAGAATTCACTAATGATTTTAAACGGAGATTTATACAATCCTGCTTAACGGGATGAGGGTGCCATATCACCGCAAGTTTATCTGTTGGCGATAACAACACAATAACAGATAGCGAAACTACAAACTGGAAACTAACAGCTAACTGATAACTAGCAAGACATCGCTAACACTTTTTATAGCATAACATCGTTTACACTTTAATGGTGATTTTATAGCATAACATCGTTTACAGTTTTGCTAAA
>LJUD01000018.1 GCA_001304035.1 bacterium SM23_31
ATATTAACAGTGAATTTTCGCGTTTCCAACCATCGAAGATACATCCTCAACAACATCCCAGCCCAATCCTGGGACTCCGTGCCACCTGCACCGGGATGAATCGTCATGATTGCGTTTTTATCATCATCTTCTTCGTCAAGCATGATTTCAAATTCAATGCCGGTAACCTTTTTTTCTAATTGCGGCAGTTCCTTTTCTATTTCATGCAGCGAATGAACATCGTTATCTATGACGGCGAACGAAAGTAATTCCTGTAAATCTGAAATTTCATTATTAATCTTTTCGAACCCGGCAACAGTCTCTTTCAAATGGCTGAGCGACCTCAATGTATTCTGCGCTTCTTCCTGATTTGACCAGAAGGAATCCTCAGAACTCTTTTTTTCTAATAATTTTATTTGTTTTATTTTTTCATCGATGTCAAAGATATCCCCGGATTTTTTCAACACGATCCGTAAGCTTTTGCAAGGTCATTCCGACTTCGTCACTCATATTTCCTCCAAAATATTTTTATGCGTATTATAAACTTTGTAACTTTATAATAAACAATTAGTTCTAAAAATTATTTAAACTAAAATATAGTTATTTTATAATTTAAAGTCAAGTGAATCCACTTTATTGCATGTTGAGCTAACGGATAACGCGTTAAAACTATATTTATTCCTCTAAAATACTATATGCAATAAAACAACAAATATTATAGAGACACATGCCATACGTATCTGTATTTAATAAATGTGCCGTATGCCGGTTCATTTACTGACATTTCCATTTAAGTATTACTGATAATAATATTTCGCATTAATTGTTATTTTTGTATGTCAGAAATTAAATAATAAGCTAATATCTATATTTATGATACAAATATTTCGCATTATCTTCATTTTTCCCTTGACATTAATTTTAAATTTGTTATTTTATACAATTCAACAATCAACATGGTTTCGCATTATGACTAAATCAGAAGTACTCCGCATTGCCCAGCAGGAAAGAGTCCAATTCCTGAGGATGCAGTTCACGGACATATTAGGGCAGATAAAAAATGTCGAAATACCTTCTCCCCAGTTCTCTATTGCGCTTGACAGCCAGGTATTGTTTGACGGTTCATCTATAGAAGGATTTTCACGTACAAAAGAACTCGACATGATATTAGTCCCGGATTACAATTCCTTTCGTGTATTCCCCTGGTCGGAAGACAAAGGAGAAAACAAAATCGCCAGCATAATCTGTGACATACATTATCCGGACGGCAGAGAATTTGAAGGCTGCCCGCGGTTAGCTCTCAAGCGGATTGTCAACGCTTGCCGAAAACTCGAACTTGACTATCAGGCAGGCAGTGAAGTGGAATTTTTTCTATTTCGGAGAAAATCCGACGGTTCCGCAACGCTTTCAACACACGATTCTGCGGGATATTTCGATTTAACCCCGGATGATGTAGGTGAAGCCACACGGCGAAATATTGTGAAGGCACTCGAAACGATGAATTTTAAGGTTGAATCGTCGCATCACGAGGTAGCGCAGGGGCAGCATGAAATAGATTTTATCAGGGTTGATGCGGTAACTGCCGCAGATTACATATCAAGCTGCAAATTCGTCGTTCGAAAGATTGCGGGTGAATTCGGTCTCCATGCAACGTTTATGCCCAAACCGCAATTCAACCAGTACGGCTCGGGACTGCATCTGCACCAAGTGTTGACCAAAGATGGCAAAAATATGTTTTATGATCCCGGCAATAAATTCAAATTAAGCGATACGGCGCTCCATTTCATCGGAGGGCAGTTGGAACATGCCATGGGATATTGTGCAATAACAAATCCCTTAATCAATTCATACAAGCGTCTTGTACCCGGTTCGGAGGCGCCTATTTTCGTGTCGTGGGCTGAACAAAACGTATCACCGTTACTGCGTGTACCGGACCAGCGTGAAGAAAATACAAGAGTAGAGCTTCGGCTACCCGATCCCACATGCAATCCATACCTGGCGCTCGCTGCAGTTCTGCAGGCAGGATTAGACGGCATTAAACATCATATTAACCCGGGTTTGCCGGTTAATAAAGATGTGTTCCTGATGAGTCAGCGTGGACGCAGCAGGCTCAAAGTGAGCCGTCTTCCAAAGGATTTAAACGAAGCTCTTATACAATTAAAAAAGGATAAGATTATTCATGCCGCAATCGGCGATTATATTTACAATCATTTCATCACCGCCAAACAGGCAGAATGGAACAGCTACATCTCGCAGATTCACCCATGGGAGATAGAGCACTATTTTACGTACTATTAATGAAAAGCTGTCAGCTTTTAGCTTTTAGCTTTTAGCTTTTGGTAAAAACATCGAGTGACTTAATTTCTGTTCATTATTTGAAAGGGATGGCTCACGCCATAATAATCGTACTTTAATTGTCGGAACCACTCCGAGTACTCGGGAATGAAATGATAGGTTTGATATATTTAGTAGCATCATGCCGATCATTTAATCATCCCGCTGAGCGGGATTAGCGGTTCAGACAAAATTAACGAAAGGAAAAACAATGAGCTATACGGCTGAAGACGTTATGAGAATCGTTAAGGATAAAAATGTCCGGTTTATCAATCTCTGGTTTACCGATATTCTCGGCATTTTGAAAAGTTTCTCAATCACGACCCACGAATTAGAAAATACCTTTGCTAACGGAAAGGGTTTTGATGGATCGTCGATTGAAGGATTCACGCGTATTCAGGAAAGTGACATGGTAGCGCTGCCCGACCCGACTACGTTTACCATTTTGCCGTGGAAAACCGACGATGTGGTCGTAGCAAGAATGTTTTGTGATATTAATAATCCTGACGGCACTCCCTATGAAGGCGATCCCCGTTACTGCCTGAAACGAAATCTCGAAAAGTCAAAACAGATGGGATTCGATTGTTTCAACATCGGTCCTGAATTGGAGTATTTTTATTTTCCGAACGAAAAAGATCCGACACCGCTGGATTCGGGTGGCTATTTTGACCAACTGCCGCTCGATCTCGGAACGGATTTGCGTAAAGAAACTATAAAAAGCCTTGAAGAACTCGGCATCGAGGTAGAATACAGCCACCACGAAGTTGCCCCCGGTCAGCATGAGATAGACCTGCGGTATAAAGACGCTTTAACTATGTCAGACCAGGTTATGACGTATAAAACCGTGGTAAAACGCGTTGCTTACCAGCGGGGATATTATGCAACATTTATGCCTAAACCGATATACGGCGTAAACGGCTCGGGAATGCACACGCATCAATCGCTCTTTGCAAACGGCAGGAATATGTTTTTCGATGCCAATGACAAATATTATTTTTCCGATACCGGTAAACATTATATCGCAGGGATACTCCATCACTGCCGGGCATTCACTTCAATTACTAATCAATGGGTTAATTCATACAAGAGACTCGTTCCCGGGTTTGAAGCACCGGTATATCTTTCATGGGCGCAGCGAAACAGGTCGGCTCTAATACGCATTCCTGAATACCAGCCCGGTAAGGAAAAATCCACACGCATCGAATTCCGTTCACCCGATCCCGCGTGTAATCCCTATCTTGCATTCTCCGTTATGCTGCGGGCGGGATTAGACGGAATTGAAAAAAAGATGCCGCTGGGTCCCCCATCGGATAACAATATATATGAAATGACTGAAAAGGAACGCGAGGAACAGGGCGTTCTCTCCCTGCCCGAATCCCTCTGGGAGGCGATACAGCTTACCGAAAAAAGTGAAATTGTGAAAGAGGCTCTCGGTTCACATATATTTGAAAATCTTATCCGGAGCAAACGAATCATCTGGGATGAGCATAGAGCACAGGTTACCCGCTATGAAATTGAAAAATACATGCCGATATTGTAGATTATCACAATAAAGGAGAAAGATACGATGAACCGACATTCTGTAATGCTCACTTTTATTGTGTCTCTGTGTTCATTTTTTCTCATGCGGTGCGCCGAACAGCCTGAAACATTAACCGATGCGCAGATTGAAGAATGGCAGGAGAAAATGCGGAATACCGAGGCTGTTCCGGTCGAGGAAGGCGAAATTGCCGTTCTCGAAACATCGATGGGTATAATAAAATTCAAATTTTTTACCGATGAAGCGCCTAACCACTGTGCGAACTTCAAAAAGCTGGCAAACAGCGGATTTTACGACTGGACCTTGTTTCACAGGGTCATTCCGGATTTCATGATTCAAAGCGGCGATATTAACAGCAAAAATACAAATCCCAATGATGACGGAACCGGTTCACCCGGGTATACGGTCGATGCAGAATTCAACGCTATATCCCACACTCGCGGTATCGTGTCTACAGCCAGAAAGGGAGATAATATTAACAGTGCAGTCAGCCAGTTTTTTATCGTGCACGCTGATTATCCGGATTTAGACGGGAATTACACGGTGTTCGGCGAGGTAATCGAGGGTATGGACGTGGTAGATGCAATCGCAAACGCACCCCGCAGCGAAAGAGACCGCCCCCTCAAAAATATCTATATCAAAAGTGCACGGGTGATGAAACAGTAGGGTGCGGTAATTAAACCGATTCGCATCAACCTCAAAACAAACTGCTTGACAAATTCAAGTGTATATTTCCATGTAAGAACACGCCGCGGCGTGTTCCTACAACTTTGATTGCTGATGCGCCTGTCTAAAAATACCCTCTCCCTTCATGGGAGAGGGTTAGGGTGAGGGTAAAATATTATAAATGTACCAAACTCAACGATACCTGCTGCAACAATTTAGTATTGTGTCCCCGTAATAATTCTACTCTACTATAAATTAATCTCCATTCCTGTATAAACGGCAAAGCATTCCAAATTTGAACGACGGTCTCTAATGATGCGACGGCAATCTTGCACAATTTCGTCCAGAGCCGTGTCCGTCCGGTCCTGATTATGATGAAATAATCCGAATTTCTTTACATCGGCATCTAAGGCTAACTGCAAAGCATCTTTATAAACGGAATGTCCCCATGTTCCGGTTATTTTGTATTCTTCTTCCGTATACTCGGAATCATGTATAAGCAGGTCGGTACCGGAGGAAAAATCCAGATAATCCTGATAATCGAGCCCGCCCGGATGTTTATAAGTCAATTCATTATCGGTAAGAAAAACAAAACACCTGTCATCTTCAACAAATTTATATCCTATGCCCTGATTCGGATGACTTAATAGTATGGGAGTAACCGCAAGAGAATCTATTGAAAAACTGTCTTCACATGCCCCGGAATATGAAATTTCAGCTTTAATGTCCTCATAATCTACCGGAAAGTAGGGAGGCGTCATTGGTTTCGAGATTATTTCTCTTATAGATTTTTGGGCAAATTTACAGCCAAATATGTTTATGTTTGTTTCCTTGAAATATATAGGCTTAAAAAACGGAAAGCCCAAAAGATGGTCCCAGTGAGCATGCGTGAATATAAAGTTAAATTTATGCCGGTTCTCATTACGCAGCCTGTTGCCTAATTTTCTAATACCCGAACCTGCATCAATTATGATTATCTCATCGTTTTTGGTTCTTATCTCCATGCAGGTAGTATCCCCTCCATATTTTACATATTCACTCCCTGAAACGGGTATCGAGCCCCGTGCTCCCCAGCATTTAATAATCATTGTTATATTCCCTCAAGCTTCAATTAAAGTACATTGAATTTCAGACAAACCACCGATTATTTTAAACGTTTCTAAGTCCGCAAATAAACATAAGCTAAATGTTCTATTTCTACCAATATATTTTCAGAAACACTCCATACCGGTCCTTTTTCAAATGCATTTTTGACATCCTGATTCTGGTTAATCAGGTCAATATAAGCCTGATATTCTACATTTTCCAGAATCCTGCCTATAAGCAATATCCCCGTTTCTCCCCAGATTCCAGGATAAAGTCCCTCCGAGAAAATTCTCTTCTTTTCCAGATATTCAAGAGAAATTACAGTGAGCTCCTTTTTTTCACTTATTGAAAGATTGTCCAAAACCGGTTTTTGTGAGATAAATAGTTCTAAAAGTGCAAGATTTATAGAATAACCATAATTTTCTTTCATATTTAGAGGATCCATTGATTTATAAGCTATCACAGCCTCTTTACCCACGTCATTTCTTTGTAATAATTCTTGAAGTCCATTAAAAGAACTTGACTGGCAATCAAATCCGTCCTGATAGAAATTAAATGCAAATATATCCCATTGAAGAGGGTAATCCATCCATAATTGTATAAGCTGCCCTGTTGTCAATTTTTTCAATATGTCATCCGGTATTTGACAGGCGGCTACCCTTTCTGCACACGTTAATTCCGCCCATTCGGGAGTTCCCGGTCTTACCGGATAATCCCATGTGACAATTATAACCGGTTCAGTAAACGGATCGGTTATATAATAGCACGAAACAATTACACAGCATCCGAATATTAAAATGCAGCAGAGGATAAAAATTTTCATCGAATCCTCCATTCTACTTTTATTTTAAATGAAATGCAATCAAACAGGTATATCCTTAAGAACAGCGTCAATGTTAAACTGTTTTTTCAGGATTTCAGCCATCATTTTAGCATTTTTCACTGCTTGACCGGCATGGCAGTTGTTAAAAAAGAGGTACGTTTTGGAAGCTTTTCGATTGATCTCCCGGATACGCTCGACCCATTCCGAAAGTTCATCGCGGGAGTAGAGATAATTGTATCTGTCGCCTTTTGAAGAGTCCCACCACGTGCCGGCGTTCCTGCCGTGAAACCGGACATAGCCCGTGCCGCCGGTTGTTATTGACTGCGCAGGTATAAGCCCGCGCAAGGGCGGTTCATCAACACAGCAGTAATGAATGTGCAGCGAATCTAACAATTCATATACCGCATTATGCAGCCATCCGAAATGCCTGAATTCAACAAACAGCGGGACGTCACGGCAGTCTTCCTTCAGTGATTTCAGATAGTTCCGGTTGTCGTATGTATTTTTAAAAGAATACGGGAATTGAGCTAAAAATCCCTTCAATTTTTGCGTCTCCGTAAGGGGAACAACCGATTCATGAAGCGCCTTCATAGCCTGCGGCGAGTCTTTCCTTTTGTGTGTGGATTCTTTATTGAGCTTAACGATGAATTCAAACGTATCGGACGTTTTATCTTCGAGAGATTCAAATACTTTCGGAGGAGGAATGCGGTAATATGTAGAATTTATTTCAACTGTATCAAAGTATTCAATATACGTGGAAAACATACTCGCCTTAGAGGACCCGGCAGGATAGAATACTCCGATCCAATCATTGAAGCTGAAACCTGATGTGCCGATTTTTATGTCGTCCACTGTAAATCACTTCTCCCGCTAAGCGGGATGAAAAACCGAGAACCGTTCACGCTAAATCTGAACAGGAAAGTTTCCCGTTTGTACGTACATATTTATATCATTACAACCGAGCCAGCAGTTTTTCGGCATCGAGCGCTTGTTTCGTAACGGGAAATTTTTCAATAATATTCATGCATTGAATCTTTGCTTCATCTTTCTGTCCCGCTAAAGCAAGTGTGCGTGCAGCGCCTAACATATTCTCCGGCGCTAAAAATTCATCCGGGTACTCTTTTACCGAGCGCAAATAGAACTCAGACGCTTCCTTGTAATTATTACGCATTTCAAAGCTTGCTGCAATACCGGCTAACGCAGAACTTTTTAAAAAATCCGGCCCGTCATACTTGTCGAGATATTTCCTGAAATATTCTTCGGCTCCCTGATAATCCCCCAGATTATAACATGTATTTGCGAGATAAAATGTTGCATTACCGCCGCTCGAAGAATTCGAATATTTATCAAGGAAATTTTCTAATTCCTGCCGCAATTGGTCATCATAATACTGTCTTTCAATGTAGTTAAACTCTAAAATATATAACTCACTTGCAGCTTCTTGTTCCTGCGTTTTATTACTTTGATAAAAATAAAATCCTAATATCAGCACTACAATTGCAGAACTCCCAATAATTGCAATGCGCTTCCACTCGTTTTCTAAATAGGTCTGTATTTGATAAATAGTGGTAAGAAGTTTATCTTCTTTCAGTTGTTTTTTTGTTAATCTTCGTCGTGGTTTCAGCATCTTGTTATTCCTTTTTTATATATCTCTCAATACCGCAAAGCCCGCCGCAAAGTGTCCCGAGTACCCGGGATCACTATGCGAGTGGCAACACCAGAAGCGGTCACTATTTTTGAATTTTGAGAGAATTAATTATTAAAGATATTAAATTTACAACAAATTTACAAGATTTCCGAACTAAAAGAAAGTAAAATTTTACTTATGTACATTCAAGTTCTTTTGTAAATCAATGACTTCCAGCATTGTTTCTGCAGCATCCCATCCTTTATTACCTATTTTTGCACCTGCCCTGTCCAGCGCCTGTTCAACCGTATCCGTAGTTAACACGCCGTATATTACAGGTATTTTAACCTGCAGATTAACCTGCGCAATGCCTTTAGTAACTTCGGCGGCAATATAGTCAAAGTGGGGAGTATCGCCGCGAATAACTGCACCAAGACATAACACACCATCAAAAGAGCCTGTTTCTGCAACAATTTTTGCTATTTTCGGAATTTCAAACGAGCCGGGTACCCAGAACACCTCAATATCACTGCTTTCAGTATGGTGCTGTTCCAGGCAATCCAGGGCGCCGGTCAGCAATTTGTTTGTAACGATTTCGTTGAAACGACTTACAATTATCCCTGCTTTTATTCCCTTGCCCGATATTTTGCCTTTATGAATCTTTACCACGGTCACCTCCATATTCAATGTTACTGTTCACTGCCTGATTTACTGCAATTTATCGAGAATCAGATGCCCTAATTTATTGCGCTTCGTAAGCAAATATTTTTTATTGATTTCATTAGGCGGAATTTCAATTTGCACCCGCTCAATAATTTCCAAACCGTACCCCTGCAGCCCTACAACTTTACGGGGATTATTGGTCAAAAGACGCATTTTCCGTACACCCAAATCAAGCAAAATTTGTGCTCCGGTGCCGTAATCCCGCAGATCGGGTTTGAATCCAAGCGCTTCATTCGCCTCGACCGTATCTTTGCCCTGATCCTGCAGCGCATAGCACATAATTTTGTTTGCCAACCCTATTCCCCTGCCTTCCTGCCGCATATACAGAAGCACACCCTGCCCTGCCTTTTCAATCTGTCTCAATGCCCGGTGAAGCTGCTTACCGCAGTCGCATTTGAGCGAACCAAGCGAATCCCCGGTTAGGCATTCCGAATGTACCCTGACCAATATGCCTTCATCAGGATGTATTTCACCTTTAACCATAGCGAGATGGTGGCTGCCGTCGTTAATATTTTTATATAGATACAGGCGGAAATCGCCAAATATAGTCGGAAAATCAGTTTCAGCCTCTTGCTCTACGAGACGTTCCGTTCTGATGCGAAATTTTATCAGGTCTGCAATAGAAATTATCTTCAAATCATATTTTTTTGCAATTGCTTTAAGCTTAGGCATGCGTGCCATTCTCCCGTCTTCATCCATTATCTCGCACAGCACCCCGGCAGTATAAACTCCCGCAAGACGAGCCAAATCCACCGAAGCTTCGGTATGACCCGCCCTGCGTAAAACACCTCCGTCCCGCGACCTTAACGGGAAGATATGACCGGGACGCGCAAGGTCTTCAGGTTTACAGCCGGGTTCTACTGCCTTCAGAATTGTATTTGCCCGGTCAAATGTTGAAATACCCGTTGTGGTATTGGACTTCGCATCAATGGAAACAGTAAACGGCGTGTTATGTAGAGCCGTGTTATGATCAACCATAAAATTAAGTTTAAGTTCATCAGCGCGGTCATTGGTTAACGCTAAACAGATTATTCCGCGACCATACTTGGACATAAAATTGATAATTTCGGGCGTAACTTTTTCCGCTGCACATACAAAATCACCTTCATTTTCCCTTTCCTCATCATCAACAACAATGATAATTTTACCTTTTCTGTAATCTTCGATAGTCTCCTCAATGGAATTCAATGATGCATGTGTCGTTTTCTCAAGTCCTTCCATAACAATTCATCCTTTCTCTCAAAAACAATTAGAAAAGTCGTCAAATTAGCGGTAGAAACGTATTCTAAGACTTATATTTTGAATAATTCGCAAACTCAATTTTTAGAGATAAGCTCCTGATCCAGATTGGCGAGATTAAAAATACTGCATTTGATGAAATAATCAGGATTTCATGTTTTACATATATCGTCATTCCCACCTCTTATTGTCATTCCCACCTCTTATTGTCATTCCCACCTCTTATTGTCATTCCCACGAAAGTGGGAATCCATTATCTATGTTACCTATGGATTCCCGTTTTCACGGGAATGACATTGATACCAATTGATATTTGTTTGGTATCACCTGAAATAGAATTTATGAATAAATCATGATATTAGTATATTCATTAAAATCACATCTATATTTTCACATAAACGGCGCTATGCTTTTGTTATCTTTCCGGATATTTAAATACCGTGCAACGTATTTTCCTATGATATCCGTTTCAATATTGACCAAATCACTTGCTTTTCGCATACTTAGTGTGGTATGTTCCAAAGTAAATGGAATGAGTGCTGCGGTAACAATATCACCTCGAACGTCCGCCACCGTAAGGCTGATCCCGTCAATAGCGATTGATCCTTTTTTTACCACACCCGTAACTAAATCTTTCGGCAAACGAAACGAAAGCCAAACGTTTCCCCCGGATTGGGATTTCTTAACAAACACTGCCGTGCCGTCTACATGGCCCTGAATTATGTGACCGTCCATCCTGTCCGAAAAGCGAAGCGGCTTCTCGAGATTGACCAGCCTACCCACGGTATAGCCGGGAATCGTAGTCTTGGACAGCGTTTCCCTAATCGCGTCCACCGCGAATGTATTATCTGCAATCTGAGTCACCGTTAAACAAGCGCCGTCTACGGCTACACTGCTGCCTTCCCGAAGATCGTGAACGAAATCCTTCGCCTCAATCTTCAGATAAAGCCGTTCTCTCCTATTCTGAACAGATGTCACATTACCCATTGTTTTAATAATTCCGGTAAACATAATGTCTCTCTATATATAATCAGGAGTTCCCATTACCATATAATCCTGCCCCAATTGTTTCCGCGTAATGTCTTTAAGTTTAACAATCGAACCGTTTGTACTGAATATATCTACAACGTTTACACCTTCTCCGAATATATAAGGCGCAATTAACAGGATTATTCTATCAATCAACCTTTCTCGCAGGAAACTTGTAAATACTTCGACTCCACCTTCAACAAGCAGGGAGGTGATTTGGCGATTCCCCAGTTCCGTCAACAGCTCCGGCAAATGCAAAAAACTATTTTTATCTGTCTTAAGCTGAATAATGCCGATACCTTTCTTCCGGAAATACTCTTTCCGTTCAGCATCCTGAGAACCGGTTGCTATATAAATGCTGCCGAGTTCAGCGGTGCTAAAAATTTTAAGCGACGGCTTACACTTCAGGTGTGTATCAAGTATAATCCGTGCGGGTACCCTGCCTGAAACGAGTCTCGGCGTTAATAAAGGATTATCAATAATTGCCGTCTTTTTACCTATTAATACTGCATCATATTCTGCCCGTAACAAATGCACGAAGAGCCGTGCTTTTTCTGATGTTAATTGTGTACGGGTATTTACCTTTCTTGCTATTTTTCCATCCAGAGTTTGCGCCATTTTAACCGTTACAAAAGGCAGCTTCGAAGTAATATATTTGCTGTAAAAAGCATTTAATGTTTTGCATTCATTTTCAAGTACACCGGTTTTTACTTTTATTCCATTATTACGTAATTTATGGATACCGCTGCCGGTTACCAATGGATTAGGGTCCTTCATGCCGATAATAACATTTCGCACGCCTGCTCTAATAATCGCATCGGTGCAGGGCGGTGTTTTGCCCCAATGTGAACACGGCTCAAGATTACAGTATAATACCGCATCTTTTGCGTTACTGCCAGCAGCTTTAAGAGCGGCGATTTCAGCATGTTCACCGCCAAATTGTCTATGGTATCCTTCACCGGCAATTGAACCGTTTTTAACAATCACCGCACCGACAAGCGGATTAGGACTTACATGCCCCCTGCCCATTTTTGCAAGGCGCAGCACCCGTTTCATGTATTGTTGATCGGTCATCTTATATAACAAAAAACCCGAAGCACATATACTTCGGGGTATAAAAGAACGTACACTATTTTTTAATAATATCTTCTCCCCTCCGGACTGTTACCGTCGGCACCGGAATTCCACCGATTCTGTCCCGAAGTTCCGGGACTCGCGGGCTGTCACCGCCGGTCAGGACTTTCACCTAACCCCGAAGATATTGTTTAATGATATATGAATTTACAAAATTTTTATAATATATTCAAGTTAAAAATGAAGATAAATCTTAAAATTAAATCCTGATATCCCGGATAATATTGATAAATATGCCTTACTATAACTATCTATACATCTTTGTTTCTCTTTTTTCATCCTGGATTTTTGTCTTTTCTTTAATATTTCTTTGAATTTCCTGCAATTTTTTATACGGATCACCAATTGTTACAAGCTGACCGGATTCAAGTCCTTCTTCGATAATTATATAGTCTTTATTATTTTTACCTACCACAACAGGTGTCTTTTTATACTTCCCATCATCCTTCACATAGACAAACGTCTCATCTCCCATTTCAAAAACCGCTTGAACCGGAATATATAATGTGTTTTGAAACTTATCGGTTATAATCCTGCAGGTAGCCGCCATTCCCGGCTTGAGCGATCCGTCATTTTCCGTATTACCGATAGCTATTTCCATATCATATACACTTCTTTCTTTACGGGTACCGTCAGCGGCGGTGGTGTATACTAAACGCTCTATTGGTGCAATGTATATAACAGAACCGGGATAAACCGATTCATCCCTGTCAATCGTTACTATAACCTCTTGGTCAAGTTTAACATTTGCAATGTCAATTTCACTCAATTCAGCTTTAACACACATCTTAGATAGATCAGGCAGCTCGATGAGTATATCATGATAGTATACAGTAGATCCTACTCTGATTTTTTCATAACTTCCCAAACCCGTATATACTTCTTTATACACTACCAGACCCGGGATTGGCGCATAAATTGTTGAACTTTCAATCTGTTTTTTCGTTGTATTAATCAAATTACTTATCTTCTTGACCTCATTATATTTACGATTGATTGTTTCTCTACCTTCTAATTTTTTGCTTTTAATTTCATCCAATTTATCATTATAATTCGTTTCCGCCTGCTCCATTTTAACCTGCATTTTCCGCTGTTCACTTTTCGGTTTGAATTGCGCCAATGCAAAATTCATCTTTTGCTGTTCAAAAGACAACTGTTGAATCTTCAGTTCTCTTTCTAACTTTATAGAATCAATTTCTTTTTTTGCCAGAAGCGCTTCAAGCTCCAGATTTTTTTCAGCCAAATCCAGTTTCTGTTCCTCAATTTTATCCTCTATCTCCGAAGTATCAAATTGAATCAGAAAATCACCTTCTTTTACAGTTTCACCTTCGGGAGCCAGCTTCGCTATTTTCAGATTTGTTGACACAAGTCTGGAACCTTTGATATTTTCTGACCGATGCGCTTTGAGTTCTCCGGTAACTTCTACATCAACGATAAATTCACCATATTGAACCTCAAATGTTTCAACTTCATCATTTGTGGTACTTTTACAGCCGATATAAACAGTCAAAATCAGTGTCAGAATTGCAAATCCAAATATATATATGTAAAACTTTGCTCGTGAACCGCGGTGAAATCCAAATATAATATTCATTTAACATGCTCCACTTTAGTAGACGTTTTCAACATAAGTTAAGGTAACGTATTTTAAATTTTATATTCATCCGAGATTTTATTTACACAAATCAGCGGTATGTTCATATATGTGTTTGGTCTTACCTTTGTAGGAACACGCCGCGGCGTGTTCCTACGGATAAACATATTAGTTCAGCGCGGCAATCTTATGAAATTCATGACAAAGTTTTAATATTTATTAAGGATCTCGGATAATTACTACCGGCATATTAACCGGAACTTCGCCGGTTTCTTTTTTCGCAGTCGCCGGTTTTAATTGTTTTTCTTTTAATTCTGTTCCGATACCCTGCAATTTTTTATACGGATCACGGAGCGCAACAATCTGACCGGATTCAAGACCTTTTTTTATTACTACATAGTCTTTATTCTTAACTCCTGTAACTATGGGAGATTTTTTGTACGTTCCGCCATCTTTTACATAGACAAACGTTTCATTTTCCGCCTCAAAAACCGATTGAATCGGAATGTACACCGCATCTTGCAACCTGTCGGTAATTATCGTGCATGTAGCCGACATTCCCGGTATAAGAGCCCCATTATTTTCCGTGTTTTCTTCCGAATTTTTGATTGCAATCTCTACAGTATATAAATTCCTAAACTCGTTACGAGTATTTGGATTGACATATACTTTTTCCGCCAGTGTTGCAATACGGGACACTGTTCCGTAATAAATCCTTTCATCCGTATCAAGCTTAACTATTACTTCCTGGTTACGTTTTATTTTTCCAACCTCTATCTCGTTTACTGCTGTTTTAACAAGCATTTCCGAAAGGTCGGACAGCTCTATGAACGGCTCACCGTAAAATATACTGGTAGCCCCTACCCTGACTTTCTCTCTACTTAATACACCCAAGCCCATATAGACCTCCAGGTATACAACCATTCCCGGAACCGGTGCATAAACAGTAGTTTCGCCTAATCGCTTCGTATAATCATCAACATATTTTTCATACCGCTTGATCTCTTCGTATTTGATGATGAGTTTTTCTCTATTTTCTAATTTTTTACTTTCAATTTCATCTGCTTTATCCAAAAGCTGCAATTCTTTCATATGCATACCAATTTGATCACGCTGCTTTTCAATTTCAGCATCAAATTGCGAACTTAATGAGCCTATCTTATCGAGTTCCAATTGCAGTTGATCTTTCTTCAGTTGATTCCCTCTGCGTACCGAATCAGTTCTTTGCTGCGCTAAGAGCACTTCAAGTTCCTGGTATTTCGTGGCTAAAGTAGATTTATAGTTATAAAGCCTCTCCTCTAAATAAGAATCGTCAAATTGAATAAGAAAATCTCCCTTTTCGACATATTCATTTTCAGGTGCCAAATCTATTATTTTAATCTCACCTAATCCACTGGGACCAGCAATCTTCGTAGACCTGAGTGATTTAAACTCTCCGGAAGCCACTACATCAACAATAAATTCTCCCCTTATAGCTTCAAACGTCTCCACTTCGATGGCGGTACTTTTATAGCCTAAATACACGATCAAACCGAGCGTTAGAATTGCCATCCCAACTGTAAGAAATTTTGCGCGATTGCCGCCCGGAATACGTAACATCTTACTCATTGCACCTTCGGTCATTTTTCATTTGTCTTCAAAGTCTATAAACGTTATTAATTTGGATTATTCATAAAATTAATTTTTTAGACAGGATTTACAAGATAAACTGGATATATTATCTTTTTTATCATGTGAATCTTTTCTAAAAATCCCCCCCTTACTCCGGGAGTATGAATATGTCATGTTAAATATTATATCTTCTAACTCGGAAAATTTATTTTTTTGGCAGACCGAACTTTTTAACAAGATGTTTCATCATTATTAAATACATTTACTTATCTAAGATTCTGTCCTGAGTATTATGATTAAAGCTTTTTTAGAAAATGTTTATGTAGGCACGAGTTGCTCCCTATAGTAAGGGGATTTCTGTGCAGGATAAACTGGATATATCATCCTGTTTATCCAGTAAATCCTGTCTAAAAAAGCATAACTATAATATATAGACAGTATAAAGTTTTTTGTTGAATATTTTCAAAATTGTACTGTTTTTTTTAAAACTGGACAAATGGCATGTAGAAATAAGTTGTGGTTTCTCCGATAAATTGTTAAACTTAGGTCACCCAATGTAAGGAGGAAC
>LJUD01000019.1 GCA_001304035.1 bacterium SM23_31
GGGCTGGAGAAGGTCCCAAGGGTTTGGCTGTTCGCCAATTAAAGCGGTACGTGAGCTGGGTTTAGAACGTCGTGAGACAGTTCGGTCCCTATCTGTCGCGGGCGGAGGATATTTGAGAGGCGCTATCCCTAGTACGAGAGGACCGGGATGGGCGCAGCGCTCGTGTACCAGTTGTCGCGCCAGCGGCATTGCTGGGTAGCGATCTGCGCATCGGATAACCGCTGAAAGCATCTAAGTGGGAAGCCGACCTCAAGATAAGATATCCCTTCCGCTTAGCGGAACTGAAGGCTCCTTCGAGACCAGGAGGTTGATAGGCTGCAGGTGTAAGCCCTGTAAGGGGTTCAGCCGAGCAGTACTAATAAGCCGTGAGGCTTGATCGACACTTTTTTTTAACCATTTAAAGAGAGATCACACAATCCAGTAGAATAGATATTCCTGTCTGTTCGTAAGACAGACATTTTTGTCTGTCCTGTTCTCCTGATAAAGCAGTTGTTCACTGCCGCGTTCCCTGCAACAATTGGAAGTACGAAGTGCGAATGTCGAAGTGCGAATTAATGTCCAAAACGTTAAATTATGATTCGAACTTCGTAATTCGACACTCGAAATTCCTTAAGTTTTCCGGCGGTTATAGCGGTGGGGAAACACCTCTTCCCATCCCGAACAGAGAAGTTAAGCCCTCCAGCGCCGATGGTACTGCCCCTTCGGGGGGTGGGAGAGTAGGTCGCTGCCGGATTTTAAATTTGCTTTTTTCATGATAAGCCCCCTTTCCCCCTGCCCGAAACGGCAGGGGGTTTTTTTGTATGCGGTGGTTATTTTTATGAAAATATTTTGTGTTTGTATAAAAACAACACATTAGTGAAAAATATTTAATATATTTATGAAGCCGGACTTTTTAAAGATAGATAGTACTTGATACCTGTTCTGTATGCTTGATATGTGCTCTCTGGCGGATGTTTCTTGTGGATTGTTGATATTGGAGTGTATATGAGTTTCCATGATTTGCTGTTAAAACAAGGGGAATGGTTATTTAAGAAGCGCAGTCTGCTTCCGTTGATTTTTGTTCCGGTAATAGTAATTGCGATGTTTTATGTAGCCAATACAGGAAATGTTATTCAAAGAAGCTACGCAGTCAAAGATTATTGCTGCCTTGCAATTTCTTTAACGGGTCTTATGATGCGGTTCTTTACGGTCGGGTATGTGCAAAGAGGAACAGCGGGAAGAACAACTATAGGTTTTGAAGCCCGGTCACTAAAAACAAAAGCCATGTATTCGGTTGTCAGGCATCCGCTGTATCTGGGTAATGCTGTTATGTATTTAGGTATTTTTTTGTATATCGGTATTTGGTGGCTGGCGCTTCTGTTTATCACACTATTGTGGTTATATTACGAACGGATTATTTTTGCAGAAGAAGAATTCCTCTCCCGTACATTCGGAAACGAATACTCTGTATGGGCTGAAAAAACGCCAACCTTTTTACCGAATTTCAGACTATGGTCTTCATCAGAGAGGCATTTTTCACTTCGGTTTGCACTGAAACGTGAATACTCAGGGTTTTTAGCGGTTGTTGCAGTTTTTTGTTTTCTTAATATTGCAAGGCATGCTATTTATTTTCGTGCTATTCACTTAGATTTTATGTGGAGAATATTCCTTGTAATCAGCGCAATTTTGTATGTAACACTAAGGACATTAAAAAAGAATACGAATATTTTAAATAAAGGGGATTAATAATAACTGAATAACTCTTTTTTAACGGAATCGTGAATATTCTCCGGGTGGTTATAGCTAAGGCGCAGCACTGTTTCCCATACCGAATCCCGAGTGCTCGGGATTAAGCCCTTGGCGAAATCCATTCTGCGAACCGGCGTCCCGACTCTTCGGGATACTGCCCCTTCGGGGAGTGGGAGAGACCCAAAAGAGGAGTAAATACCAAAAAGAAGAGGCAGGTAGGTAGCTGCCGGATTTTAAATTTGCTTTTTTCATGATAAGCCTTCTTTCCCCCTGCCGGAAACGGCAGGGGATTTTTTAACCGTTATTATTAAATATTGGAGGGAAAAAATGCAAAGATTTCAAAAGATTAAAGATGACATACCTATTGAATTATTTAAAGAACTTGGAGTTTATTCAATTTTTGCTTTTGACGGAAAAGACCAACCTATATCGATTAACCGAGCTTGCGGTGTGGATGAAACAGGACTTTTATATATTGGTAGTGCCCCGGGAAGGAGCATTGGGGATAGGATAGCAGATTTTAGAAAAACTGTCCTGCCGCGTTGGAAAAGTACACCACACATTGCAGGACGCAAGTATTGTCAGGTGGAATGTTTAAAAAAATACTTTCCGGTAGATTCACTTGTGTATTCGTTCATCAAAAACAATGATGATCTCAAAGGTCTCGAACAGGAATTAATAAGTACTTATGTGAGAAGATTCGGAGAGACACCACCACTTAACGGACAATGGTAATTACAAGTGTATTCCACAGCATATTGGAATAATAGTATGCCCTTTTGGCTTAAGCAAATAGCGTTTTTATGCTCGGGGAGATGTATATAACCACGACTTTTTGCGATGCAAATCCATGTGGTACACATAAACTCATTTATGAGTGATTACAACCGCGAAGTTGGACATTGGGGTCCGCATGTAGTTGGACGAGAAACTGTTGACAATGTCTGTTTTTATATGTAAATTATGAATAAATAAAGAATTTTTAAGCAATTATGAACATACGCTTCGAATGGGATCCGCAAAAGGAAAGAGTCAATGTAAATAAACACGGAATCTCGTTTGATGAAGCCCTAACGGTTTTTACAGACCCATCGGCGCGCATTTTCGATGATGAGGAACATTCGACTACCGAACAGCGTGAAATAATCATCGAAAATTCCATAAAACAGCGCCTGTTTCTGGTATGTTTTACCGCACGGGGGGCGTCAATTCGAATTTTTAGCGCGCGAAAAGCGACAAAGAAAGAACGAAAAGACTATAAAGAAAACATCGGAATCTAAAAAACCGCATATTTCACCAAAAGATATGCGGAAGGAATATCAGTTTGATTATAAGAAATCCAAGCCGAACCGGTTTGCTGCCGAAATGGGCACAGATACTATTGCGGTCATCCTCGATCCTGATGTGGCATCGGTCTTTAAATCGGCCAAATCCATCAATAACCTGCTCCGTTCTGTGACTGCTTCTCTTCCTGTTGAAGCGGAGAAAAATTTTGATTATAATGAATTTATATCAGATTTATTTAGAGCACTATTGAATTTGCCGGGTAGTACTGTTAAGAAGCTTGTAACAAAAACCAAAAATAAAACAAATCTTGTTAAAATTGAAGATAATAAAATATTTGTGGCGACAGAAAAAGATTTCGATGAATTTAAAGAAATTCCGGATCATTGTTTAAAAACTACTTTTAATGAACTCTTGGATGGAATGTGGTTAACACAAAACAGATTAAAAAAGGAACTCAATGTAAAACGGTCAGCCTTTATTTTTACAGCATTTGATTTATTACCTTATATAACCTATAACCATGACCTTAATGCAATCAAAATGGAAAAAGGATAAGCTATATTTTAAGATTTTTAGTACGGTAAACTCTAATGAAATTAAACGAAATAATATAGGCGTATTTGGAGAGCTTAAAAGCACATGCCGAGCCCAATTAATTAAAGGATATAAATAGGAATGTAATCAAAAATGGCATCAAACTTTGAAAAGTTGGAGAAGGAGGTACGTGCCTTGAGTTTTCGAGAAAAGGCTGCTCTGACTAGAATGCTCGTTGAAGATCTGGATCCGACCGTAGATGAAAACGTTGAAGAGATGTGGATCGAAGAGGCTCAACGGCGATATGAGGCGTACCGCGCGGGAAATCTTAAGGCAGTCCCGGGAGAAGAAGCAATACGGAGGGCTCGAAAGCGTCTGAAATAATGAGTTACAGGTTCCTCCCTTCTGCATAGGAAGAGATGACCGAAGCGGCGCTGTTTTATGATGAAAATGTCAGCGGGCTTGGGACAGATTTTATTGATGACGTTAAAAGAGTTGTTGACAGGCTCCGCACCTATCCGACGCTCGGTCAGGTCGTATCCGGCGATTTGCGACGTATTGTGCTTTCGCGATTTCCGTTTTCCCTTATCTACTCTATTGAACCTGAAGGACTTCTGATTGTAGCGGTGGCTCACCAGCGCCGGCGTCCTGGCTATTGGCATGATCGTATTCAATGATAACTGATGACTTCAGGAGCAGATCATGGCCCAGGGTTTTCAGGATACACAATAGTAATTATTCCGGTTGGTAATGCACGTGTGAGGGCAAATCTCTTCAAATCCCAAATTCTGTTGACGCAATATAGCTCTTTGAGTTGCGTTAAAGATCCAATATGATTAAAGGATAGCCACAATGAAATATAGAGTAATCATTGAACAAGACGAGGACGGTATATTTGTAACAGAGGTTCCGGCTTTGCCCGGATGCATTTCACAAGGAGCTACCAGGGCTGAGGCACTGAAGAATATTCAAGAAGCAATAGAAGCGTATTTGGAAAGCTTAAAAGCACACGGTGAGCCTATTCCTCCATCAATAAACGAGGAAGTAGTCGAGGTGAGGATGTGAGCATTCTTCCTCGGGTCTCAGGACGAGAAGTTGTTGCTGCTTTAGCTAAGATTAACTATGAAAAGGATTGTCAGAAAGGCAGTCACATAGTTCTCCGAAAGGTTGCGCATCCACACCGTCGTCTTGTCGTTCCGGATCATAAAGAAGTATCAAAAGGAACTCTTCGTGCAATTATTAAACAGGCTGGGCTTGCTGTTGAAGAGTTCATTGAATTGTTACGATGAAGTACGCCTAAGCTTCCTATTCCGCTGCGCCTTGGCAGCTATAGCGGAGGGGAAACACCTCTTCCCATCCCGAATCCCGAGTTATCGGGATAAAACCCTTGGCGAAAGCCATTCTATGAACCGGCACCCTGCTGAGCGGGATACTGCCCATTCGGGGGGTTTGTCCCAAAATGGAGCCACAGAAGAATCTGCAGTTGGGGTACTTAAGGCAATTCGAGCATTTTTTGGCGGCTCCGACCTCAGATTAACTGTCGATGGTCTATGTGATCCTGATCTCATCGTCCAGTTGGGAGTTGCGCCGCTTCGTATTGATTTAATGAGTAGTATTTCTGGCATTAATAGTTTTGAAGACGCCTGGCCAAAAAGAACAATTGGTAAATACGGAGAGACTGATGTATCATATATTTCGCTCGATGATCTTATCAGGAACAAGGAAAAGCGAATAGAGAACAGGATAAAGCTGATTTGAAGTACCTGAGACGGGCAAAGTCCGGGAAGAAGGGCAAATAAGAAAAAGTGTTCGCATAACAAATTATTACAGCAGACGGCTGGATAGCCGCCGCTGATTTCGCACGTTAGAAATATAAAAAAACGAAAAATATGGTATAATGAGTGTATGGATAAAACAATCTTAGAAATTACTTCTTTACGTGATGACGAAGGGCAAAATTACTGGGGGAAAAAGTCCTATCTCGAAAGAATCGAAGGTCTGGAGCAATTAAGAAAAATTATATTTGGTTATGATCCGTCTACCACAAGACTTCAAAGAACTCTTACAATTACTAAACTCAAAAAAAATTGAGTATTTAGTAGTTGGTGGTTATGCTGTTGCTCTCTATGGATATCCCCGGGCTACCGGAGATATGGATATTTGGGTTGCCATTTCCAAAATAAATGCACACAAAATTGTTGAAGCTTTAAAAGAATTCGGTTTTGATGTCCCTGAATTAAAAGAGGAACTTTTCTTAGAAAAAGAAAATAATATAAGAATGGGTATTCCTCCGTTACGAATAGAGATTTTAACATCTATAGATGGCGTTGAATTTACTGAATGTTACAGCAATAAGGAAATTGTAATTATTGATGATATAGAAATAAATTTTATATCCCTTGAAGATTTAAAGAAAAATAAAAGAGCTAGTGGCAGATATCAAGACTTAGCCGATCTTGAGAATCTGGAAAAGTAAAAATCCTTTTTCCAACACGGCGATTCCCCTGATTTCAAACCGCACCGGAGAGCATGCTTTGGCAGGTGAGATTTTATGTTAATTGGAAGAACAATAAAAAAATTTCCGGCGGTTACATAAGAGGAGAAACACCTCTTCCCATCCCGAATCCCGAGTGCTCGGGATTGAGCTCTTGGCGAAAGACATTCTACTAACCGGCACCCTGATGAGCGGGATACTGACCATTCGGGGAGTGGGTCCCAAAATACAGGGATAAAAGAGCCCCGAAAAGCAGGGGCAAATCCACAAAAAACAGGATAGATATGCCGTGCTGCCGGATGTATAATACAGTATATTATAGATGTTTATTTTAGTATAAGATTGCCGGGTTTGCTGTTGTGGGAATTTATTAAAAAATAAGAAGGGCAGATATTTTTCATTTAAAAACTACATTTAAATCCTCATTAAAGAGCGTTTTGTACTCTTTTTTAAGTTCTTTTTTACTCTTTGGAAGATCATCTTCGTAATTCAAATATTGAATAATCTCTCTAATCTTTTCCATGGTAATATGATTATTGTCAAGCATTAATTTTAGTAGTTGCAACGTATTAAATATTTCAATCTCGAACTCTTTTGCCAACTTCATCATATCAGTGTCATCAGTTACAAGAGGGGATTTTAAGATATGTGAATATGTAATGAATTTTATATCTATTAAAGAAAGCTTATCAAGTAAATTTTCATCCTTAGCTGTATCCAAGACTATTTCAAAGGCAAGATCAAATTGTTTTTGTTCCGCTGGTGACAATTTAATTGGTTTTTTTCTGTTTTCAATGAATTCCGGTGTATTAACCCAATAGAACTTACTTTTTAATATAGGCTTTTTATTAAATTCTTTTTGAAAATCTTTGATTATAAAAAGGCAATAATTACTTTTACCGAAAGTTCTATTTAGCAAGGGATGTAACGATTTTGCAAGTCTGAGATAGGAATTTGTATCAAGTATGATTTTAATTAGAGGCATCCATCAATTCCTCAAATATGCCTCTCGAGTCAAGATAGGATAAATCAAGAATATTTTGAATTAGAGCGGATTTAGAATTATTTTCGATAATGTATTGTTTTAATGTTTCAAAAAATGGGGTATCGAAGGCATCAGTAGATTTATTAATATAAGTATGAGGAGACGGATTTTTTGTTTTAAATATTAGTTCACTAACAGTTAAATAATCTTTATTAAAGTTTGCTGTTGCTTGAAATATTTCATTATTTTTTTCAAGGTCGATAAAATGTTTATTATAATTTTGTGCGTATTTTTTTATTTCCATGTAAATGGTGATAGGAGATACTATATATTTTTCCGCCAAATTTTTAATGTGATTTATAATTATACCGGTGTTATTTAAAGTAGATAATTCTTCATATTCAATTTTTGCAAGATTTTCCGGGAACAACAATGCGCCGGCAAAATTATCGGCAAACTCTTCCGCCTCATCTCCCCTTAGGTCGGGCGTAAAAATATGCCCTAATTCATGAGCCATCCAGAATTTGAAATCAATTATATTACTATCCAAATTCAGATATATCCATGTTGTTTTTGAGTCAGGCAGAAAGACGTGCAGCGCATTTTCATGTTTATCTTTTTTACCCCAAAGGACAGGTATGATAACAGCATGCTGTTGTTTAAAAAAGTCGATTAAATGTGTGAAGTCTATAATGTCGTTTACATTGCAGTGAAGTTCATTTCTGATGTTATATACCAATCTCTGAATATACTCATAATCGTTTTTTAGATTTTCAATGTGTCGAGGGAAAAATATCGTTTCAAAATCAAGAAAATGAACTAACTTCTTTAGCATTTCACCTTTAAATTTAGCGCTTTTTTCATATTCTTCATCTATTTTATGTCTGCCCTTTTTTCTAAAAGCAATGATAGGTTCGTATTGTGATTCTTCTTTAATGACAATCTCATCGAAAGCAAGATCGAGCATCTCTGCTAAATGAAGTAAATGCCGGGGGCGTGGAAATTTAATATTTTTAAACCATTGGGACACTATTTCCCTTGAAACGGATAATTTCTTTGCAATTTCAGCTTGATTCAGTCCGAGTTCGGTTATCCTTTTCGAGATAGTATCCGTATTCAAGGATTTTTTGGTGGTCTGCTTAGGCATGCAATAATATACACAATTAGTCAACTTTTGTCAACTTAAAAATAGATAATCTGTAATTTCCTTATCGTTATGTTCGCTCTTTTTTAAATCGGATTGTGCTTCAATTATAAAGTGGTAAAAGGCTTATGGAATTATAACGCTGATTCTTTTCTCTTTGCTTGCTTTATTAAAATAAATTTAGAATGTAATAATTAATTATCGTTGAGTTTTTCATATTTATAAAAAACATCTTTCAAAAACGCATTTTATTTTTTAATTTTACAGATATCTTGAAAAAAGATATGAATATAAGAAGGAAATTATAAAAAAGTCTGCCAAAACAAATCCGGAAGTGTCCGAATGCCGTTAAACAAAACGAAAGTCGAGCTTCTCAACGAAGCGAGCGATAAACTAATAAGGATTCTTGATCTGGATGAACTCCTGCGTAACATATTACGTATCGCCAGAGAGGGGCTCGATGCCGACAGGGGGACGGTGTATATCGTTGACAGGGAAAAACAGGAAATCTGGTCGAGAATATTTCTGGGAGACGAAATAAGCGAGTTCAGAATGCCGGTCGGTACAGGCATCTCCGGCTATGTCGCCCGGACAGGAGAAACATTAAATATAAAAGATGCTTACAATCACCCGCTGTTCAATTCCGATTTTGATAAAAAGACGGGCTACCGCACTAAATCGATTCTTTGTATGTCGATTCCCAACGCAGACAATGAAATCGTCGGTGTGTTCCAGATGCTGAATAAACGCAAAGGCACTTTTAACCGTGCTGACGTTGGTTTTCTACGTTCACTTGCAAACTATTCCGCCGTGGCTATCGAAATGGCATCTCTTCACAGCGAAATCGTGGAGAAAAAACGCATCGAACATGAACTCAACATTGCCCGCACAATTCAGGAGAGCCTGCTCCCGCACAAAATACCCGAAATCGAAGGGTACGAGGTTTTCGGCTGCAATATCTCTTGTGAGACGGTTAGTGGTGACTACTATGATTTTTACTCCCTCGGCGGCGGCAGTTGGGTCTTTGCTATCGGTGATGTCGCAGGTAAAGGTGTCCCTGCATCGCTTATGATGGCGGTAGCGCAGTCGCATTTTAAAGCGCTCACCGGATATGACACGTCGGTCACCGGCATTGTAAAAAACCTGAATAATTACCTGTATGCGAACTCTACTCCAGAAAAATTTATTACGTTCCATTTCGGTATTCTCGACACAGGAAATCACGCATACGAATTCGTTAACGCCGGTCATAACCCGCCGGTTATAATCTCGAACGAAGAAAAAATTAAAGAACTCAAAACAGGTGGTCCTCCCATCGGCTGGCTGCCGAATATTGAATATAATTGTGAAAATATCCGGTTAAAACGGGGTGACATGATCTTTTGCTTTACCGACGGCATTACCGAAGTTTTTGATGCGAACGACCAGGAGTTTGGTGAAGAACGTTTATACGCATTTCTCAGGAAAAACCGCCGTCTTCCGCTGGAAAAAATTTTTAACCGTCTAATGACCGTGCTTAAAAAGTTTTCACACGGCAAAATGGACCATGACGACATGACCGTCGTCGCCCTCAGAAGAATATGAAAATAATTCTTCCCGGATTTGGGTGGAAATATATTATAGAATCTGACGTTTCTTACGAGAGCTATATTAATATTACACTGCATTGGCGGAGCCGTTACTGAGAATAATTCTCTTCCATTCCGCTGAGCGGGATAAAGGACTGGATTACCCCGAGTACTTGGGGAAATGACAAATATAACTTTACAAAAGCTTTGTTAACATTATACCTTTGGTAAAAATTACCTTTAAGTCGAAATTAAGCTTTTCCGCAAGAGGCGGATCTGCCTATGGCTGAATGTTATATCTTAAAGACGAGATTGCCACGTCTCCCGCTAAAAGCGGAATCCTCGCAATGACTATTTGAGCTTGGGTGGCACCCCCATCCCGCTAAGCGGGATTGGGGGCGTTGCTTAATACCAAAATAATACTTACTCCGCTGAGCGGGACAAACTTTACAAAAGCTTTGTTAACATATTAAATTCATTACATTTAACTTTAAATTAATTAATTTTAACGAAAGATTTTACGCTAATGTCCACACTATCATATGTTATCGCAGGAACAGTCCTGATTTTGCTTTTGATTTTTATCATTGTCAGATACGCAGTAAAGAGCGGTAAGCAGAGGACGGCAGATTTACAGCAATTGGCTGTTCAGCAAGGATTTGTGTTTGTCGAAAAAGGTGATAAATCCACAATCAAGGAACTCTCACCCATGCATCTTTTTTCGCAGGGTCATTCGAAAAAGATCAAAAATGCTCTTCACAAAAAAATGGGCGGCGCCGAAATTTCGGTGTTTGACTACAGGTATACGACAGGCGGCGGGAAGTATCAAAACACCGCGAGCCAGACGGTGATGTGTTTCAAATCCGATGAGCTTAATCTGCCGGGATTTTACCTGCGGCCCGAGCATGTATTTCATAAAATTGGGGGCGCTTTCGGATACAAAGATATAAATTTTGAATCTTTTCCTGAATTTTCGAAACGCTATTTTCTCCGGGGAAAGGACGAAGAACAAGTAAGTGCAGTGTTTTCCGGCTCAGTAATATCATTTTTCGAAAATAACGAGAATCTAAGCTGCGAGGGGACGGGTAACTACATGATTCTGTACAAAGCGCGGAAAAAAGTCAATCCTGAGGAGCTTCCCGATTTTATCGGGAAAGGACGGGAACTCTTTAGATTGTTTAGAAAGCAGATGGTATAATAATGAAGAATGTAAAATGTAAAATTCAAAATTTTTGCTCCGGATATATTATAATGTTTATTCTGTAGATACTGTTAAAAAAATCCCGAGTACTCGGGATGAATAATCTAGGCTAAATTTTCTGAACTACTGATTAATGATGATTAAATGATGGATATAAGACGTGTAGTATCACAGTAATCATTTAATCATAGTTATCAGCGGTTCAGACGTGTGCTTTGAAAGATATTCACCATACATAAGGTTTTTACGATACTAAAAACCAAAACAATACAAAGGCACATCTAAAAAGCAAAATGTTTTTGGAAAAGTACCCGCGGACAAAAAAGAACATTTTTATTTTCTTCCTGCTATTTGCAGTCAGTATTGTGTTATCCGTTGTTTATGGCAATAAACAGGATGAAGGAGGCGATTTCTATGTATTCTGGCTTTCCGGAAAGAATTTCCTCGAGGGTTCTTCGCTTTATAACGTTACGGGAAGTGCAAGACCGTATCTTTATCCCCCTTTTGCGGCGATGTTGTTTGTCGTTTTCACACTGCTGCCTTTAAAGGTTTCGGGCGGGTGCTTTTATTTTATTAATATAGTGTTATTTGTTGTCTCCGTTTATCTCACCTGCCGGATTTTCGTACTTTTATTTCCTGAAAAACCGTTCAAAAAACTCCCCCTCGTTTTTGCATCGGTATTTTCTGCCCGTTTTTTCTTTAATAATATGGGGCTTTTGCAAACAAACGAGGTTGTTTTTGTTGTATGCCTGTTGGGCATATATACTTTCTTGAATAATAAAAAAGTGTATTCCGGACCGTTATTTGTCATCGCTTCGTTCATCAAGCTCATGCCGGTTTTTTTTGTCGGGTGGCTTCTTGTTCGGGGGCGGAAAAGCGTGGTTTTGCCTGTTATAGTTTCATGCTTAATATGTTTCACCATGCCTGTTTTATTACGCGGTTTCGACAGGGGCATACAAGATTGGAAGGAATATAACAGCTCCGTCCTGAGTTTCTTCCGGGAAGGGAAAGTTAATACCTCCTACACAAATCAAAATCTGGATGCGGCACTTTACAGAATGGCGCTTCCGATAGATAATACAGAATACTTGAACTACCAAATTGTATCTTTAAGCGAAAAAACAGTTAAAGCGCTGAGCAAAATTTTTTCCGGATTGATTCTCTTACTATTTGTAGGGAATATAGTATTTCTCAGGATAAAAGAAGCGGACATTACCGCATTTGAAATAAGCAGTATATTTTTGGTTTTTCATCTCCTGTCGGGAATTACGTGGAAGGCGCATTTTGTAACATTTATATTTGTTTTCATGACCTTTTTGTCCGTGGATTACAAGACACTTTCGCCTTTTCCTAAAACAGTGATGTATTTTATTGCGTTCTTAATAGCGATAATAGGTGTCACAGGGCGCGATTTTATTGGTTCAACGCTCCATTTTTACTCGGGCGGATACAGCATTATTGTCTGGATGATGGTGATTCTTTTTATTTGTTCAATATGGTTTTCAATCAAATCCCGGGTACTCGGGATCAATAAATGAATTTATGATATTTGAAATCGCTGTACTTTTGCAAATCTTAAATCATTTACTCTGATTATTTATTTTCCTTTAAAAACAAAAAATCCAACCGCAAAGGTCGCAGAGAAAAAGCAGAATCCGCTGTGAAAAAAATAAGAAACAATTTGTTAATCTGCGTTCTCTGCACCTTCTTTGTGTACTCTGCGGTTACAAATATTTTCATGATTTTCATGATCTTAGTATTCAGCATGTAAGTTCCCTTCTATGAAAATAAATGATTTAAAAATATTCCAAAAAGACTGGTGGACAAAATGGAAGATTCTGTCCGTAGTCGGGTTCATTGCAGTATTTATTCCACTCTCAATAGTGCATGGTTCTAAACAGCGAGTGTGGACGGATTTTCACATATTCTGGACTGCCGGGAAAAGTTTTTTTAACGGTCTTCCTCTCTATGACCCGCCTGAAGGAGGTCAATTCCTTTATCCCCCGTTCGCAGCATTTCTTTTCCAGGCTTTTGCGCCTTTCCCGCTTAAAATTGCCGCAGGGCTTTTTTATTTTTTCAATGCTTTGTTATATGTCACGGCAGTTTACCTTACTAAAGTTATTATCGAGCATCTTTATCCCGGCAATGACTCGATCAAAAAGCCGCTTATTTTCGCCGTTATTCTTTCTGCGCAGTTTTATTTTATGAATATGAATGCCGGGCAGGTTAATTTAGTTGTATTTGTCCTTTGTTTAGCGGGAATATATTTGTACTTAAAAGGTAAAGGAGCATTTGCCGGAGTATTCTTTGTTATCCCGGCATTTATTAAAGTTACTCCCGCTTTTTTAATAGTGTGGATATTACTCAGGAATGGGAAAAAAGTAATACTTCCTGTCATTATTTCAGCCGTCCTGTGCCTGATACTTCCGGTGATGCTTCGCGGAATTGAGCCGGGCATACAGGACATGGCAGACTATTACCACAAAATTGTCCGGCCGTTCAAGGGGGGCAAAGTTGATACCAGCTTTCAAAATCAAAATGTAGCGGGTACCATTTACCGGATGACCCGTCCCTCAACAAATACGCAGAATTATAACTACCGGTATATCCCCCTTTCCGAGGAGACAGCGGCAGCCGTTTACAAATCGTCGGTTTTGCTGATTTTTGCGCTTTTTACCGCAAACCTTATCTTCCTGCGGATTAAACATGCCGGTATCTCAGCATTAGAAATAAGCTCCGTTTTTTTGACAGGGCATCTTCTGTCGGCACTCACATGGAAAGCACATTTAGTTACACTGTTGTTTGTATTCACGGCATTTTTCGCAATTGACCGTAAAACATTTGCGATACAATATAAAGCTGTGCTGTATTTTCTATTTTGTATGATATTATTTATCGGTTCGACAGGTAAAGATATAGTCGGGGCAAAACTCCATTTTTACATTGGCGGATTCAGTATTACGGCATGGACGTTACTGCTGCTTTTTTTGTTTTCCATCCGGTTTTCTGCGGGACTGCCGCTGCCTGAGAAAAACAGGGAGCTTAAAGCTCATAATTGATAATATAAATCTGAAAATAATTGCTTTTATTCATAAATTTTGCTACATTCTAAGTCTTTATTATATATGCTTGTTTCATTATTCATTCGGGGTGTGGCGCAGCCAGGGTAGCGCACCTGCTTTGGGAGCAGGGGGTCGGAGGTTCAAATCCTCTCACCCCGACCGTTAGTATGTGTATAAAGTTTTTGTGGGGGTCGGGGGTTTCCGCCGGAGGCGGATCCGCCTCAGGCGGACAAATCCTCTCCCCCCGACCGTGAGTATATGTATAAAATTTTTCGGGGTTCGGAGGTTTCCGCCGGAGGCGGATCCGCCTCCGGCGGACAAATCCTCTCACCCCGGCTATCCGGTAAATGTGTCAACCGTGAAAAATTGACTTCGCTTCGGGGGATTCGGAGAGTGACATTGGATGCGCCAGTAGCTCAACCGGATAGAGCAACGGCCTTCTAAGCCGTAGGTTGAAGGTTCGAGCCCTTCCTGGCGTACAAATACGTAAGAGTTACGGAGTGCCTTAAAAGGATTTAATTTTTACGGTGGGAGTAGCTCAGGTGGTTAGAGCACCAGGTTGTGGCCCTGGGGGCCGCGGGTTCGAGTCCCGTCTTCCACCCGCTGAATCGATGGAGAAGTTTCGCCGTCAATTCCATAAATATATGCGTGTCCCCTTCGTCTAGTGGTTAGGACTCGGGATTTTCGATCCCGCAACAGGGGTTCGACTCCCCTAGGGGACGCAAAAAAGCCAGGATGTAAGTTGTTGTCAAATAATAATTTGCGTTTTGGCTTTTCCTTTTGTATATTTCATATTGGACAATAATATTTCAAAATGCATCGAATTACATCAAACTAAACCGTTATAAACCGATCATGGCTACCTTATTCAAATGGACCGACATCGATGAAAAAAACAGTTTGATACATATCCGGGTAAAGGACTTTTAGAAGCCGAAGAACTCCCAAATCCGTCAGATTCCTATGAATAAACGTGTGACAGAGATTGTAAGAAACAGGCGAAAAATTTATGAATCCGAACGGTGCGTATTTGTTTCAGAGGCAGGCACACAGATTCAATATACAATCCGGAAAATACTTGTGGCATTGCTAAATAAGTTGGGTATTAAGAGGGCAACTATCCATTCCATTCGTCATACCTTCGTTTCAATCCTTGTAATGGCGGGTGTTGACCTTCCTACGGTACAAAAACTTATGGGACATTCTTAAATTCAAATGACTATGAGATACGCTCACTTAGTACCTGATCATATAAAATCAGCTATAATTAAATTAGATAAATCCTATTAAAGCACTGACTCATAATCAGTAAGTCACAGGTTATAATCATGGAGGACCAACCACTATAGCTTCTTAAAAAGCAAAAATTATCGCATAGCCGCCGCTTTTATTTCAACCCAAGTTTGACAGGCGATTTTGTAAGCTGAAATAAAAACAACAGGATGCAAAATGGCGTTGTCACCACCATCGCTTCTAAAGTGTTGTTTATTAAGTTAGTTACAAAGACAAAAAATCTATCTGAATATTTTTTCTTTCGGTAACGT